>JAVROG010000171.1:0-9072 GCA_032162865.1 Mycobacterium sp.
CTCGTAATGAATAGGTCAGGAGTTCGATTCTCCTAGGCGGCTCCATCCATCAGCGGCCCCACCTACCAGCGCAAGCGTCCTTGGGGCGCTTCGCTGACGCCATCGGAACCAGCGTCTCGCTACTGGGACCGGCGCGCACTGTCTTGGCGATGGCGGCGCCAAAGCAGCACAGACACGGGACCGGAACGTTTCAGCCCGATGGGCTATCGAGTCCACTACAGCGGCGCCAGAAATCCCACCGGCCCCGACGCGAGGCATAGCGCGAGTGCGGTGGTGGTGGCCCGCACCGCGATCGCATCCCCGGCCCCCGGTAGCCGCGCGTAGACCCGGTTGAGCCCCGGATGCACCGGAACCTTCACCTCTGGGCCATCAGATAGGGAAATCATTATCGAGCCGTCGAGGTTGGCCAGGTAGTTGAGTTCGACGGTCCAGTCGGCCGGTAGTAACGGTCCGTCCAGGACCAGGCGCGCGGGTTGGTCGGGTTGGACGAAGTAGCCGCAGTGCGGGACGGGGCCCGGGGCAATGGTCCGGACCCACGTCACTCTGGCTTCGACCAGTCGGCCCTTGCTGCTTAACATCCTCAATTGTGTTGTTGTCGAAGCGAATTCGGGCCGATCCCGGAGCAGGGCGAACATGTGGCTGGCCAGGTTCTCCGGCCATGTGACCCGCTGCAGTACCAACGGGTCGACTTCCTGATCCAGCAGCGGCGCCGACCTATCCGCGGCTGCCAGATTGACGCGGACGGTCATCAGGTATGGCTCGGCGGGGTTGTCGCGCCACGACGTCAGGAACGTCGACGTTGAGTGGAGGCTGCTGGCCAGGAACAGCGTCGCCACGCTGATGATCGTGGCGGCGCGTGCCGGCGAAGCATCCAGCCAGCCGGACGACGGCCGGTTGGGCGCCGTGAAAGCGATCGCAGCTAGCAGTGCCAATACGACCACCAGATCAGGGAAATACCGCAGCGTCTGCGCCAGTTCGAGAGCGGTGAACCGTGACGACCGCATCAGGTATATCGGGACTTGGCAGGCGACGGCATAGCCGGCCGCGGTCAGCCACACGGGTCCGATGCGTTGCTTGCGGATGAGTGAAATCATCAGCGTCCCAACCAAAACCACCCACCCCAGCAACATCACTGTCAATGGGGGGGTGGCCCAAGGGGAGGACGGAGCCCAGCGCGCCCAGTCCCACGGCCCACCGGCCAGACCCGGCACGATGCCGTGGGTGATCGAACGGCGAAGCAGCGCCCACGTCATTGCCAGATCTGAACTCCACCGCCGCTGATTCACTACGAACAGGTACAACGCCACCCAGCAGGCGGTCAGGGCCAGTGCGGCCGTCCACAGCCGGATGCCGGCCCGCCACACCGTCCGCAGCGCGTTCTGGTCACCGCTGACGTGGCGGATCAGCGCGGCCACCGCGAAGGCGACGAACGGGATCACCGCGGCCTTTTCGAAGAACAGCAGACCGCCTAGGTAGGCCAATACGCCGGTGACCGCATAGCGCTGGTTGCCGGTGCGAATCAGCAGCACGGCATCGGCGCACACCCAGGCCAGCGCCGCCAGCATCGGCAGTGAGTTCAGCGCTGCCGCCCACCACGCGAACCCCGGCACGCCCAACGGAGTGAACAGCGCAAACGTCAGCGGGATAACGAGCACCGGACGCCAGCCGAGGATCACGTACAGGGTGCGTAACAGCGACAGCGAGGCCAGCAGCTGCAGTACCACCAGGCTGATTGCCGGACCGACCCAGTCCAACGGGGCAAGCCGGATGATCGCCCCGGCGACCAGGAAGGCGCCGGGCATCACATGTCCGTCGTGGTCGTCGAACAGGTACGACGGCGACAGTAGGTCCTGGGTACCGGCTCTGCCGATGAGAATCAGATCGTCCCAGTAGAAATAGCCGCTGAACGCCAGGTGCGCGCGGATCACCAGCTGCACGATGATCAGCACTGCGGCAGCCACAGCGACCCGCCGGTATGGTGGGCCGGTGCGCGCACTGGTCACCGGGGCAGCCGGTTTCATCGGGTCGACGCTAGTCGACCGTCTCCTGGCCGACGGCCACCCGGTGGTGAGCCTGGACAACTTCGCGACCGGTCGCGCGACGAACCTCGAGCATCTGGCCGACAACCCGGCGCATGTCTTCGTCGAGGCCGATATCGTGACCGCGGATCTCGAGGCCATCCTCGACGAGCATCAGCCCGAGGTGGTTTTTCACCTGGCCGCCCAAATCGACGTCCGGAATTCGGTGGCTGACCCGCAATTCGACGCCTCGGTCAACGTGATCGGCACCATTCGGGTGGCCGAAGCGGCCCGGCGCGCGCAGGTGCGCAAGATCGTGCACACGTCGTCAGGCGGTTCGATCTACGGCGTACCGCCGAGTTATCCGACGCGTGAGGACGACCCGACTGATCCTGCTTCGCCCTATGCCGCAGGGAAGGTGGCCGGTGAGATTTACCTGAACACCTTCCGGCACTTGTACGGCCTGGATTGCTCGCACATCGCGCCGGCCAACGTCTACGGACCGCGGCAGGACCCGCACGGCGAGGCAGGCGTGGTGGCGATCTTCGCCCAGGCGCTGTTGGAGGGTAGACCCACCAAGGTGTTCGGCGACGGCTCCAACACCCGCGACTACGTGTTCGTCGACGACGTGGTCGACGCCTTCGTCCGCGCCTCCGGTGCGGCCGGCGGCGGCCAGCGTTTCAACGTCGGCACGGGCCTGGAAACCTCTGACCTGCAACTGCATTCGGCGGTAGCCGCCGCTGTAGGTGGTGCCGACGACCCGGAATTCTACCCGCCGCGGCTGGGCGACCTGAGGCGGTCCTGCCTCGACATCGCCTCAGCGGCAGAGGTTTTGGATTGGCGACCGCAGGTCGGCCTGGAAGAGGGGGTGCTTCGCACGGTGGAGTTCTTCCGGCACAGGCACTCCGAGTAGCCCGAGCCGTCCGGTCTAGCGAGGGTCGCGAGCGCGGCGTAGCCGGGCGCTGCGGGCACGAGCCATCCGGTCTAGCGAGGGTCGGGTGCCTGTGCGCCCTCGAGTGCGATCGCCCGCGCCAGGCGCGCGTAGCGCAATTCCAGGTCCTTGAACCGCATGTAAGTGCTGAGCGTGGTGAAACTGAACGCCATGATCATGGCGTAGAGCATCAGGTCGGTGCCGCGATTGACCCCGAACCAGTGCGCGACCACCGTGGTGTCGT
Organism: Mycobacterium sp.; assembly: GCA_032162865.1. Lineage (GTDB taxonomy): Bacteria > Actinomycetota > Actinomycetes > Mycobacteriales > Mycobacteriaceae > Mycobacterium. Next base: position 3,194 of record JAVROG010000171.1, read on the forward strand.
CCGGTCGCAGCACCGCATAGACGCCGAGCAGCACGAACAGGACATAGCCCACCTTCACCCAGGCGCGCGCCCGCGCGCTGCGGCGCGACCGTAACAGGAAGACGAGCAGCGCGATGATCGCGCCGATCAATAGCACCTGGATCCAGTTCATCGTCTAATCCTCCCGCGCAGAAAACCGTCGAAGATGATGTTGACGCCGTTGAGCAGCGGCTGCCCCTTCGACTTCGAGTAGTCGGTGTAGAGCACCTCGACCGGCTCTTCGACCACCCGCCACTCGTTTTCGGCGATCATCATGACGATCTCAGTGGCGTGACTCATGCCGCTCATAGTGATGTTCAGCCCGTCGGCGACGGTTTTGTTGAACACCCGCAATCCGTTGTTGGTGTCGGTCAGGCCAAGCCGACGACCGCGCCGGCTCAGTCGCGCCGCCGTCTGCAGCACGACTCGCTTCAGAAATGGTGGCCGGCTTCCGGCCGGCCGACCGAACCGGGTGCCAATGACAACGTCGACGTCACCGACCGCGAGCCGGTCGATCATCGCGGCGAGGTCTTTTACGCGGTGCTGACCGTCGGCGTCGAAGGTGGCGAACATCGTGGCACCCGGTTGACTCCGGGCGTATTCGATGCCGGTTTGGATGGCCGCGCCCTGGCCCAGATTGATCGGATGGCGCACCAGGTGCGCTCCGGCCTGCCGGGCGATCTCGCCGGTGCCGTCGGCGCTGCCGTCGTCCACACAGACGACGTGGTCGAAGACCGACCGCAGCTCGGAGATGACCTCGCCGATGACCGTGGCTTCGTTGAAGGAGGGGACGACGATCCAGACATCGGAGTAAATCGCTTCAGAACCCATTTCCAGCCAAAATTACACGCTGGGCCGGTCCGCGATCAGCTAACCGCGCGTCCGCCACGCCCCAGTGCGAAGAGATGGACGCCGATGCCCACCAACGGACCGCAAAGCAGACCGATCACGGTGCGGGTTTCCAAGGCCAGCGGCAACAGCAGTAAGAGGCCCGACGCCACCGTGGCACCGACCCAGCCCAACGAATAGGCCCGGTGCAACGCAGCGGCCACCGCCGCCGCACCGGTGAGCGTCAACAGAGCTATTGACACGGCAGCGGCCGTCAACCAAGCCAGCAGCGCGCTACTGGCCTGATAGTCCGACCCGAACGCGGAATGCAACAACCAGGGGCCGACCAGGCCGGCCAGCAGCACTCCCACTCCGCCGATCCCGGCGATGATCAGCGCGGGGGACACCAGCGCTCGCAGTCGGTGGCTGCGCTCGTCGACGAAATGTGCGATCAGATTGCCTTGCATGGCGGTGAGCGGCACCAGCAGCGGCGCGCGGGTCAACGTCACCGCCAGGATGACGACGCCGCCCTCGGCGCCCAGTTCGGCGGAGGTCAGCTTCAACAACACCGGGAAACCCATCACCAGAATGGCGCTGGCACCCGCCGCGGTGATCGAGTGGGCGGCGCCCCGCAGAAACGTCGCGGTGCCGCCGGGCGTCGGTAACCCCGCCGCGACGCGCGCCGAGGGCGAGCACCCCAGGATGATCAGCCAGGCCACCGAACCAGCGACGGTGGCCCACAGGAACCCGACCAGGCCCCACCCGATCACGAAGGTCGCCGCGGCGACCGTCACCCGGATGATCGCGTCGGTCACCATCAGCGCGCCGTACTGGCCCCACCGATTGGTGCCGGCCAACATGCCCAGCAGGGTCGCATGCAGGCAGAACCCGGCTAGCCCGATGCTGAGCAGCGCCACTGACAACCAACGCGCCTCGACGAATACCCGTCCGCTCCACAGCGGTGAGCTGCCCGCGATCACGACGGCCGAGGTCAGGCCGACCAGGCCGGCGGTCCGCAGCGGATGGGTCCGGGATTCCGCGGGCACTTCCGGAGCGCCCAGGTACTGCATGGCGCGGACCTCGCGGGTCGTTTCCTGTAGCAACCCGTTGGTTGCCCCGGTGACCAGACCGAACGCGCCCCAGAACACGCCGAACACCGAGAAGCCACTGGGAGCCAGGTTGCGGGCGGCCAAATAGATCACCGCGTAGCCGCACAGCGCGGTCACCGCCGTGGCGGTGCCGACCCGCGCGACACTGCCGCGCGCAATCGGCCCCATGGAGGCTCCGGAAGGTCCCGGTGCGCCTACGCCGTCGGTCACCGTGGCGACACTAGCGGTCCGTCCCTATTAGTCCCACCTGGAACAGGCCGCAGAGGGACCCCGCCGCACGCCGAGGTGCTAGACCGAATCCATGACCACGTTCCGTATCTTCGGCTTTTCGCTGTTGATCACCTTGGTGGCGTTGGTCGTTGGCTACCTGTACGACGGGCCCAAGGCGCTGTTTCTTCTCACCGTGCTGGGCATCCTCGAGGTATCGCTGTCCTTCGACAACGCGGTCATCAACGCCGCCATCTTGAAGCGGATGAGTCGGTTCTGGCAGCAGATGTTCCTGACGCTCGGGATCCTGATCGCGGTGTTCGGCATGCGTCTGGTGTTTCCGCTGGCCATCGTCTGGGTCAGCGCCGACCTGAATCCGGTCCGCGCGTTCACTCTGGCGCTCAGTCCACCGCCCAACGGTGCGCTGGAATTTGCCGATGGTTCGCCCAGCTACGAGAAACTGATCACCGAAGCGCACCCGCAAATCGCTGCCTTCGGCGGGTTATTCCTGCTGATGCTGTTCCTGGACTTCGTCTTCCACGACCGGGATATCAAGTGGCTCAAGTGGATTGAGCGACCCTTTGCGCGCATCGGCCGGCTGGGCCAGGTGCCGGTGGTGGTGGCCGGAGCCGGGCTCGTCCTGGTGGGTACGCAGTTGACGCACAACAGTGACGAGCGTGCGACGGTGCTGACGGCCGGATTGCTGGGCTTGGTGGCTTACCTCGTCGTCAACGTTCTGAGCCGGGCGTTTCGCCCGTCCGACGACGACAATCCCGGCGCCGCGGCGGTGGGGAAAGCCGGCTTGACGCTGTTCCTCTACCTCGAGGTGCTGGACGCGGCTTTCTCGTTCGACGGGGTCACCGGAGCCTTCGCGATCACCTCCGACCCGATCATCATCGCGCTGGGCCTGGGTCTGGTGGGTGCGATGTTCGTCCGGTCGATCACCGTCTATCTGGTCCGCCAGGACACGCTGGATCGGTACATCTATTTAGAGCACGGCGCGCACTGGGCCATCGGTGCGCTGGCCGTCATCATGCTGATGTCCATCGACCACCGATTCCACATTCCCGAGTGGATCACCGCCCTGGTGGGTGTGTTCTTCATCGCGGCAGCCTTCGCCCACAGCGTCTGGCGCAATCGACGGGCCGCTACGCGGTGATCGCCACCACAGGGCCGTGGCGATCGCTAGCGCGGCGAAGCCGGGCGCAGCGGGTCGCCACCACAGGGCGAAGTCGGGTGGAGCTCCTCGCCGCAATTCAGCACAGCGCAGGCCGCCTAGAGCTCAGTGCCCTTCGGTCTTGAACCGCTCCACCGAACGCTGCACCTCGGCTTCGGCCTCGGAACGACCAACCCAGTCGGCGGCCTTGACGAACTTGCCCGGTTCCAGGTCCTTGTAGTGCACGAAGAAGTGCTTAATGGCCTCCAGCTCGTACTCCGGAACGTCACCGATGTCCTGGATGTGGTCCCAACGGTTGTCGCCCGCCGGAACGCACAGCACCTTGTCGTCACCGCCGGCCTCGTCGACCATTTGGAACATTCCCACCGGCCGCACCTCTACCAACACTCCGGGGAACAGCGGCTGCGGCAGCAGCACCAGCGCGTCCAGCGGGTCGCCGTCCTCACCCAGGGTGTCCTCAATGAAACCGTAATCGGCCGGATAGGCCATCGGGGTGTAGAGATAACGGTCTAGCCGCACTCGGCCGGTCTCGTGATCGACCTCGTACTTGTTCCGCTGGCCTTTGGGGATTTCGATCGTCACGTCGAATTGCACGGCTACACAGTAGTCGAGCAGGTGCGGCGGCATTGCTTCGCGGCCTGTTCGGCAGAATGGGACCAGATAAGACAGGAGTTCCGCGATTTCTATGGGCCCCAAACGTTGGCGCAAGTCCACCTACGTGCTGGTTGGGTTCGTGGTGGTTGCGTTCGTCGCTGCCATCGTGGCGGCGGCGGTGCTGTTCACCACGGGCGGGCACGGGACCAGCGGCGCACGTTCGCCCGTCCCGCCGCCGCGCCCGCCCACGGTCAAGGCGGCGGTCAGCCCGGTGGCCGACACCGCCGTGACGCCCAGCGCCGGCGGTGTGACCGCAGCGCTGGCGCCCGCTGTTGCCGATCCCAACCTGGGCAGGATGGGGGGCCGGATCACCGACGCCATCACCGGCAAGGAGCTCTGGCGCCAGTTGGACGAAGTGCCGCTGGTGCCGGCGTCGACCAACAAGGTGCTCACCGCGGCCGCGGCCCTGCTCACCCTGGACCGCCAAGCCCGGATCAGCACCCGGGTGGTGGCCGCCGGCCAGAGTGCCCAGGGTCCGGTCGTGTTGGTGGGTGCCGGGGATCCGACGCTGTCGGCGGCACCCCCAGGAGTCGAGACCTGGTATCGGGGCGCGGCGCGGATAAATGACCTCGTCGAGCAGGTGCGACGCAGCGGCATGACGCCGACGGCGGTGCAGGTGGACACTTCGGCGTTCAGCGGACCCACGTTGGCGCCGGGCTGGGACCCCGCCGATGTCGACAACGGTGACGTCGCCCCGATCGAGTCGGCCCTGATCGACGCCGGCCGTATCCAGCCCACCACCGTGAACTCCAGGCGTTCCAAAACCCCGGCGCTGGACGCGGGACGCCAGCTGGCGCTCGCGCTGGGCCTGGATCCGGCGGCGGTGACGGTCGCCTCGGCGCCTTCCGGTGCCCGGCAACTGGCCGTAGTGCAATCGGCGCCGCTGATCCAGCGGCTCTCCCAGATGATGAACGCCTCGGACAACGTGATGGCCGAGTGCATCGGCCGCGAGGTGGCGGCCGCCATCAACCGCCCGCAGAGCTTCACCGGTGCGGTCGACGCGGTGACGAGCCGGTTGAACACCGCCCACGTCGACACCGGAGGCGTTGCGCTGGTGGATTCCAGTGGGCTGTCGGTCAATAACCGCCTCACCGCCCGAACGCTCGACGGCGCGGTGCAGGCTGCGGCGGGGCCGGATCAGTCGTCATTGCGGGCTCTGCTGGATCTGCTTCCGATTGCCGGGGGCAGCGGCACGCTGGCCGAACGCTTCCTCGACCGGTCCACCGACCAGGGCCCGGCTGGCTGGCTGCGGGCCAAGACCGGCTCCCTGACCGCGGTCAACTCCCTGGTCGGGGTCCTCACCGATGCCAGCGGACGGGTGCTGACGTTTGCGTTCATCTCCAATGACGCCGGTCCCAACGGTCGCAATGCGATCGATGCGCTCGCCACCAGGCTGTGGTTCTGCGGGTGCACGACATGACCCCTTCTTCGGAGCTGACAATGGGTAACGCCGTCGACTGGCGGTTTGCGGCCTCCGTCGGGGAGAGGCTGGCCCGCGGGGGACCGACCACTTCCGACTACACCCGGCGCCAGGCGATGGAGGAGTTGATGCGGGCGGCCGAACAGGCCGAACCGCCGGTTCGCGACGTCACCGGTCTGATCACGGAGGGCCCGGTGCCGCCGGCCCGGGTGGTGGACCGACCGGAGTGGATTCGGGCGGCCGCTGAGTCGATGCGCGCGATGACCAACGGGACCGAGCAGCCGCGCGGCTTTCTCACCGGCCGGCTTACCGGCGCCCAGACGGGTGCCGTACTGGCGTATGTGTCTTCGGGCATCCTCGGGCAGTACGACCCGTTCAGTGGCCCCGACGCGGGCACCCTGCTGCTGGTCTATCCCAACGTGATTGCTGTCGAGCGTCAGCTGAAGGTCGATCCGTCCGATTTCCG
>JAVROG010000172.1:0-16698 GCA_032162865.1 Mycobacterium sp.
ACGCCTGCGCACACCATTGCGTTGGTCATCATCGATGCGTCCGATCAGCTCAGTCACGAGCGGTTACACGAACTGGTGGCCGCATCGCTGCCCCAGTTGGCGCGCTTCCGCAGCCGACTGGTGAACAAGCCGCTGGGTGCGGGGCAGCCCCTGTGGGCTGAGATTGAGGATTACGACCCCGCGCCCCAAATTCACTGCGCGAGGGTTGCGGCTCCGGGCGGCCAGCGCGAATTCGCCGACCTCATCGCGGACCTGAGTACCGGGCGGCACGAACGCAGCGATCGGTTGTGGGAAGCGTGGAGCATCAACGGTCTGGCGGGCGGGCGGTGGGCGCTGGCTGTGCAGATATCGCCTGCATTGAATGACGGTGCCGCCGGAGCTGCGTCTGTCTGGCCGCGGCTGCTCAGTAGCGGACCACGCGCCGATCTGGCCAATGGTCTGCCGATGGAGCCGAGCCTAGGCGCAGCGCCTTCCGTGGGCGAGCTTGTCACCGATCTGGTCACTGAGATTGTCGAGAACCAGATCACCGGTATGTGGCTGATCGCCGACGCCGTGTCTGGAGTGTTGCAGGCCTTGGGTTCTCGGCTGCGCGGCACGCGCGTACCGAACGAGATTTCCCCGCCGGCGTCGTCGACGAGCGGGCCAGTGCCGCACACAGTGTTCAACGCCCCGCTGACCACACGGCGGGCAGTGGCCTTCGCCACGATCCCAATGGCAGATTTGCGAATGGTCAGCAATGCGTTCGGGGGCAGCATCACCAACGTTGTTCTGGCTGCCTGCACATTGTCGTTGCGGGCCTGGCTGCAACAACACGACAAGGTGCCTGGTGATCCGCTGCTGATGCGGATGCCGTTCGAGCTGCCGGTCATCGAGCCCCCCATGATTGGCAACGCGTTGACCGTCGGCTCCTTTCGCATCCCAGTGCATCTCGACGACCCGGTGCAGGTCCTCGCCAACCTCCATACCGCCACTGAGAGATTGAACGCCATCCGGAGCAGTGTCGAAAGTGCGTCTCCCGCAATTGATTCTGAGGTATTGGTGTCGCTTGTCCCGCCGCGCCTAGCTCAGGTTGGCATGCGGCTCTACACCCGATCGGGCCTGCGTCATCGGCTCCGGCCCATCAGTCATGGCAGTGTCTCGTGCATTGTCGGTGAGCCAGTGCCTGCCTACTGTGCTGGCGTCAAGGTAGTCGCCATGCATTCGGTTGCTCCAATAGCCGAGGAAAGCGGTCTGAGCATCGCGCTGACCTCACGCGGTGAGGAGCTCCATGTGAGCGTCTGTGTGTGCCCCGACAATGTCCCCGAGGTCGACGATATTGCGACCGGGATCGTGCGGTCGGTCGATACTCTGCTGGCGGCCGCACAGGAATCTCCTCGCGGACAAGGGCGTTCCATCGTTTCAGAGATGTCGTCGCACCCGGCCAATCGTTCGAGAGGGTGACGTTGCCTGTGGGTGCAACGGGTGTCGCAGGCGTTACGTGGCCCCCCTTATTACTCGTCCGAAGGCTCGGTGAGTTCGGGAGCCTGTTCGCGAGTCGCCATCCCGCCGTCGCGACCGTGATCGACCGGTCCGGGGCGACCGCCTTGCGGCTCGTTCTTGTGGGCATCACGATCGTCTGATTCCTTGCTCATCTGCACTCCTTTGTCCCGTTACGAATGTCCGCTAGGACCGGTTCGTTTGCAGCCGAAGACTTGGATCCCCCCAGGCCGCAGCCCCAAGCCAACGCGGTCATGTCGGCTGCGCCCAAATATGAAGTGGCCACCACGTTTACGGCGGGATGCCAGGCAAGCGCAATGCGTACGTTTGCGATGCGGAGTTTATGGGTACGCACGCCGATGCTATGCCGATGGATGTGGCCGCCCTCTGACGGCTCACCGACCGGCTGAAAGCTTGTCGACGGGTGCGGCGCAGCGCGTCCAAACGCAAGAAGGCCCCACCTAACGATTAGGTTCGCATCTATGGACGAAGACCGGGATGAATCCGCGTTCACCTGGCATGGCGAGCGTGATTCGGCGACCCGAATCCATGAGAAGAACGACCAATTGGTGGCAGCACGTGACCAGATGGAACAACTGGTGCGGGTCATCGTCGAGATCGGTTCCGATCTTGACCTGGATGTGACGTTGCGTCGAATCGTCGATGCCGCGATGGAGCTGACCGCCGCCCGGTACGGAGCGCTTGGGATACGCGGGTCCGAGGGCAGCCTGGTCTCTTTTGTAAACGCGGGGGTCAGCGACGACGCAGCGCGTCGGTTCGGCGATCTGCCGGTGGGTGGCGGTCTCCGCGTCGATGACGTGAGTGCTCACCCGCAGGCCAGCCAACTGCAGGCACAAGGCCTGCCGATACAGGCGCTCCTGGCAATACCGATCACTGTGCGGGCAGCTGACTTCGGCAATCTTTACCTGGCCGACGATCGGCCTGGCCGAGTGTTTTCCGATTCGCAGGAGGCCGCCGTGCGGGCGTTGGCCACTGCGGCCGCGGCCGCCATCGACAACGCGCGACTTTTCGAGCGAGAACGTGAATCGGCTAAATGGACGAACGCCAGCCGCGAGATCACCACCGCTTTGCTGTCCGGTGACCCACAAACGGGACCGTTGCAACTTATCGTGAATCGAGCACTGGAGTTATCCGACGCTGAGCAGGCGATTCTGCTGATTCCGCGGGAGCCCGATGTCCCAGCCGATCAGGTAGACGCCTTGGTCGTGGCCGCGACGGCGGGCCGGTATTCCTCGGAGGTGATCGGGCGGCAGGTTCCGATGGCCGGTTCCACGACGGGTGGTGTTGCGCGCCGCGGGCAACCGCTCATCACCGATTCTTTTGAATACCCGATCGAGGGATTCACCGATGTAGGTGCACGCTCGGCGATCGTCATGCCGCTGATCGCCGATAACGCGGTGCTTGGTGTGATTGCTGTCGCGCGCCATCCGCAGCAGCCGCCTTTCGGCAACGACTACCTTGAGCTCGTCAGTGACTTCGCCCGACATGCGGCCATTGCATTGGCGTTGGCGGCAGGTCGCGAACATGCGCTGAACCAGGAACTCGCCCAAGCGGACACCGTCGATGACGCGCTGCTCGCGGCCGCGGAAGAGCTGCGTCGACTATGGCGGGCGCGCCGCGTCTTGGCCGTTACCTTCCCATCGCGCAATTCCTCGTTAAGGCTTGTCCGTCGCGCGCCGCAGGTGGTGTCGGTCGGGGAGCCGGCAGGATGGGACGACCTACCATCCGAAACCCAACAAGCACTCAGCTCGTTGCGCAATGGCGATCTGCTCACCCCGAACGCGTCAACGCCCGGGACCGCAGGCATCGCGCTGCAGCATCCCGAGGGCGTGCTGGTCGTCTGGATGGACCTGGCCGAGCAACGGGCTTTCACCCTTGAGGACCAGACCTTGTTGACGGTGCTCGCGGGCCGCCTCGGCCAGGGCCTGCAGCGCGTGCACCAGGTGGACCAGCAGCGCGAAACTGCCTTGGCGCTGCAACACGCGATCCTGGGTCCCGCTCAGCTGCCGACCGGCTTCGCAGTGCGCTATCAGGCCGCTAGCCCGCCCCTGGAGGTGGGCGGGGATTGGTACGACATCGTCGACCTCGACGACGGGCGCATCGCCTTGGTCGTCGGCGACTGCGTCGGCCATGGACTCGCCGCCGCCACCGTGATGGGGCAGGTGCGCAGCGCCTGTCGTGCACTGCTGCTCGACCACCCCAGCCCGAGTGCCGTGCTTGCAGCAATGGACCGGTTTGCCGCGCGGCTGCCCGGCGCCCAATGCACCACCGCTGTCTGCGCGGTGCTCGACCCCGACACCGGTGAACTGGTGTACTCCAGCGCCGGACACCCACCGCCTATCCTCGTCCACGCCGACGGCACCACTGCGCTCCTCGACGATGGCCATTCCCTCGTCTTGGGTATGCGCACTGACTGGCACCGACCCGAAGCCCGTGTGACGATGGCAGCGCGCTCGACGCTGGCGCTCTACACCGATGGTCTGGTCGAACGTCGCCGGATTGCCATCGAGGAGGGCATCTCCCAGGTTGCCTCAATCGTGAAGGACGGCCGCGTCTCCACGCTGAATGATTTGGCGAACGAGGTCATGTCCGATCTCGCGCCAGGCGGCGGTTATCAGGACGATGTGGTCCTGCTGCTCTACCGACATCCTGCCCCGCTGCAGCTGGAGTTTCCCGCCCACCCTGACCATCTCGCCCCGACCCGGACCGCCTTACGCAAGTGGCTGACCCGGGCCCGGGTGACCCCCGACCAGACAATAAAGGTACTCATCGCCGCCGGCGAAGCCGTGTCCAACGCGATTGAGCACGGTCATCGTCACCGTCCGGGCGGCACAATCACCCTGGGTGCGACGACGCTGGATGACTTGGTGCAGCTGACCATCACAGACACTGGCTCGTGGAAAACGCCACAACCGGCTGATTATCCGCGTCGCGGCCGGGGGATCACTCTGATGCGGGGGCTCATGCACGACGTCACCATCAGCCCCGAGACCGCAGGTACCACCGTTCACCTAGCCGCGAGGATCACCTGATGCCCACGTCCCTCAACCTCGAAACTGCGCGCAGCAACGACGGGACACTCGTGCTGACCGCGACAGGGGAAATCGATCTCAGCAACATCGACGCATTTGACCAGGCACTGGCGACCGCCAGCGGCGAGGCCGCTCGCACTGGCGAAACGCTGACCGTCGATCTCAGTGGTGTGGAGTATCTGGACAGCGCTGCTGTCAATGCCCTATTCACCCGCGCCGACCACATCCGTCTCATTGCCCACCCCCTGCTCATGTCGATCTTCAACATGAGCGGCCTCGCCAAGTTGGTGTCCGTCGAACTCGCCTCGGAGCCAGCAGAACACTGAGTACCGGCTGTTCATGTATCGCCGCGTCCAGGGCGGGCACGCCTGTTCCTGGACGGCACAACGCTTTTCGGGTTCGTCCCGGCGGTGATACCGAGAATTTTCCCGAGTGGTGTGACGCTGGCGCGCTGGACCGCGCCGACCTTGTCGGGGTCTGATTGTTAGCACGTCGCCCGCTGGTTCGGTGTTGGTTGTCATGCGCCATCGCCCCCGACGTTGGTCCACCCTGATGGTGACTGAGGTCCTCCGGTATGGGATAAAGTCCGGTAAAAGCTGTCGATGTTGAGCACCAGCACCAATGGCATAACTTGATCGGCGGGCCTATTGCCGTTGCAGCGGGTGCTACTCCCGCGCGTTTGCGCTCGCCGTCCTGCTGAAAGGTGCGCTGATGCCGGCCTACCCAATTGACGTCTTGCTCATCGAAGATGATGCCGGTGATGAGTTGATCACCCGGGAAGCGTTCGAGCACAACAAGATCGCCAACACGCTTCACGTGGCGCGCGACGGCGCCGAGGGACTGGATTTTCTGTACCGCCGCGGGAACTACCGCTCCGCGCCACGACCCGACCTCATCCTGCTTGACCTCAATTTGCCTAAGTACGACGGCCGCCACATCCTGCAAACCTTGAAGTGCGACCCTGACCTGCAGCACATTCCCGTCGTGGTGCTGACCACGTCCGCGGCGCAAGAAGACATCCTGCGGAGTTATGAACTGCACGCCAATGCCTACGTCACCAAACCCGTTGGACTTGGACCGATACATCGACGCCGTCCGGCAGATCGACAGCTTCTTCGTCGAGGTTGTGCGTTTGCCACCGCGGAACTAGCCCGCGGTTTCGGCGCTAGGCCGATCTCAACGCCATTTGATGCCGCACCCGATCGACGGCCGTTGATCGGGGTTGACCGGTCGTCCGGCAAGGACGGCGTCAACCGCTGCCCGCACGTCGGCGCCTGTCACCGGTAGCTCATTCTTGGGCCGGGAATCGTCGAGCTGGCCGCGGTAGACGAGGCGGCGTTCACCGTCGAAGACGAACGTGTCGGGCGTGCAGGCCGCGGAAAAGGCGCGAGCAGTGTCCTGGGTTTCGTCGTAGAGATAGGGGAACGTCCATCCGTGGCGGCGAGCCTCGGTCACCATCTGATCGGGTCCGTCTTGCGGATAGCCGACGACGTCATTGCTGGAGATCGCGACCATCGCGACACCCTGTTCGGCGAGGTCGCGACCGAGCTCGGCGAGTGCTGTGGCGACGTGCTGGACGTATGGGCAGTGGTTACAGATGAAAGTGACGACGAGTGCTGGACCGGTCAGGTCGTCGAGGCTGACGGTGGCGCCGGTGGCCGGCTGGGGCAGGGCGAATGGCGGGGCGGAGGTTCCGATGGCGAGCATTGTCGATTCGATGGCCATGTCGGCCAGCGTACGTGCGCGGTGCAAACGGCGACGGGGGAGTGTCAGCCGTGTTCAGACCCGCGCCGGGTGGTGATGCGAATGGGACCGCCCCACGCGCCTTCGGGGTCAAGGACGTTGCCGCGCTGGGTGATCTTCACGTCCCCGGACTTCGCCAGCTCCCGCGCGAGTTCGCGGGCGTCGGCCATCAACTCGCGCCACTTTTCGCCACCGATTGCCCGTGCCGCATCCGACGGACAGATGCTGCTGTCCGGGCCGCGGTGCTTGGCCAGCGCAAGGATCGAGGATTTCAGTCGCTGTCTGACCGGTCCCTCGCCTAATGCGACTTCGGCATCCTGGAAGCCCGCGCCGCCCTCATCACTCACCCGGCTGAGCTCGGCACGTAAGTGATCAACCATTGTCTTTGCCGATTAACCGATATCGAGGATCAGGTGTTTCTGCGGCTGCGGTCAAGCCGGTCGGCAAGAGCGTTGCCCAGTGCCCCGGCGCCCATGGCGTTGGGGTGAAGGGGCGCAGCAAGATGCGTCAGCACGAAACCCTCGAAGAACCGATCATCAGGCGCGGCACACATATCGTGTCCGATCGACAGGGGCCGCGGGTCGAAGAAGTCGACCTTCTTCTTCGTGGCCACAGTCTGCTGCTGGTCGTTGATCTCACCGACCTTGGCCTGGAAGTAGTCCGCGTCCATTGGGTTGATCGGTTGCTCTCCGAAGCATCCACCGGGCCGTACGTAGGTTCCGTATCCGACGAGAACGATCCGCGCGAGCGGCGCCTTTCTGCGCACCGCGTCGACCATGGCTTCCCACACAGGTACCTGTTTGCGGATCGCGACGCTGAACCGGTCTGCTCCGCTTGCGGCAAAGTCAGTGAAGCAGGGCGGCTGCGAAAGCGAACTCCGCTTGCATTGTGATGCGCTGCTTGCCAATTCGATATCGTTGCCGCCGATCGTGATGGTGACCAAGTCGGTATCGACGGCGATCGCGTCGATCTGGGGCGGGACGCCCCCGCCGCTGGTCTGTTGTGCGCGATCTGCGATATCAGCAGTGGTCGCGCCACTGCAGCTGACGTCGATGAAACTCGCGGCAGCGATGCGGCGCGCCAGCACCGCGGGATAGTCGTTCGTCGATTTGAAGCAACCAGGTGGATCGGCAGCGTCGGGAACGAGTGGCGCCGCGGCCGCCGAATCCCCTAGGGCCACATATTTCACACCTTTGGCAGGTTCGGGGCCAATCGGGGTTGGTGTTGCGCAAACGGCGGCCGCCGACACCAACAGGGTCGCCGCGCCAAGTAAAGCCCGCCGCCACGAATGCTTGAGTTCTGTCATCTCTCGAACGAGGGTAGCGACCTGGTCTTCCGCAGCGGTCCACCCGCTGCCCGTCTAACGGCTTGTCGACGACGTTTTCGACAGATCGGCGAGCGAGTTCCGAAGGCCGCCGTCCATGCGGATCTGAATGGCAGCCACCGTGACCATGATCGCGGCCGTCACCAGATGCACCACTGCGTCGGTGATGTTGTTGGGGAAGGTGAAGATGTAGGCGACTTGATGGGAGAAGAAGGCCCAAATGCCCGGCAGTGCACCGGCGACCGCCGCGAGGAGCAGATAGAGCACGGCCCAGGACTTGCGCAGCGCGAACACCAGGCCCGGGCCGAACAATGCCAGGCCGGCCACTGCATGCCAGCCGTTGTAGTCCATTCCGAGCAATTGGACGGTCGGCGCGGTGGGCCCGGTGGCGAAGCTGGGTTCGAGGATGAAGCCGATCACCGCCTGAATGACATGAACAACACAAATGATCAGCAGGCCGATTTGGGCGAAACTCCACCTCACATTGCACCTCCTCGTGCGCGGCGGGTTGAGACAAATACTACGTTCCGTAGTAGATCCTGGCAAGATCAGCCTGATGCGCCGCCGCTGTGGCGACAATGCCGTCGAGGCGACTGGTGGATCAGTTGGGCTCCGGCGTCATCGATCCGATGAAGTACGTTTCGCGCCCGGTCGGGTAACCGCCACCGTTGGTGGCGATGTGCACATGGTCATAGTGATTGGCGGTTTCGTTACCGAGGTCCGCCGTCCAGCTGCCCGAGCGGATACCGAGATAGATCTTCTGTCGCCAGATCACGTGGTCGATTCCCCAACGCTTGGCATTGGCCAACGCCAACCCGGCGATCTGGTCGCCAAGCGCGATGCCTTCGGGGCTGCCGTGGTCCGGGATCATCACGTCGATCGCCAACCCGTTCGGATGCCACTTCAAGACATCCTGCCGGAACCCGCCGATCGTCTTGATCTCGGGAAACAGCACACCGATGGCGCGGGCAGCCCAGATGGTCTTGACTTGCAGCCCCTGCTCGGGCGCAACGCTGGGGGGCAACGCGATCTGGAAGTCCTGCGCAGCTGCGGGGGCGTTGCCCGCCAGCATCGCCGCCTCTGCGGCATTGGCGATCTGCGGCGCGCCGGCCGGTGGCGTGCTCGGCTGGTTCGTCGGTGGTGCCGCCGCCGTTGCTGCCGTCGAGGTCTCGGCGCAGCACGGCGTCTTTGGCTTGGTGGCCTGGGCGTAAATCATGGCGGCCGAGAGAACGAGTGAGGCCGGGATTGCCAGCCAGCGGCCCCAGCGCTTGGAACTCTTAGCTGAAGCATCGTTGCCCACGAACTGCACTCTAGTGTCGGATGGGACGTATGTGGCACTCTTTTGTGCTGTTTTTGTCCGGCTTTACGCTGATTCTCAGATTTGAACCTAAGCCGCAATCAGTTCCGGCCGGGCAGCTTCATCACCGTGCGCACGATGGGCAACAGCGACTTCTGCCAGAGGCTTGACGGAAGACCGAATGGCGGATCGAGATTGAACACGCGCGCGGTCGCGATGGTCTGCGATTCGGTGTACTTCAGCAGACCCTCGGGACCGTGTCTGCGCCCGACGCCGGAGATGCCCATGCCGCCCATCGGTGCGCTGAGGCTGCCCCAGGCGAATGCGTAACCCTCGTCGACGTTCACCGTCCCCGAGCGCAACCGGGCGGCGATCTGCTGGCCCTCTGCTGGCGAGCTGGCCCACACGCTGGCGTTGAGCCCGTACTGGGTGTCGTTGGCCTTCGCAACGGCCTCATCCACATCGGCAACCGGGTAGATCGAGACCAGCGGACCGAATGTCTCGTTGGCGGCGCACTCCATTTCCGGTGTGACGTCCGTCAGCACCGTGGGCTCGTAGAACAGCGGACCGATGTCGGGTCGGGCTTTGCCGCCCGCAATCACCTTGGCGCCCTTGACTTTTGCGTCGTCCACATGGCCTGTCACGGTCTTCAGCTGGTCTTCGGAGATCAAGCTGCCCATGTCGACGGAGAAGTCGTAGGAGGTGCCGAGCTTCATGTTGCGCACGGCTTCGCCGAACTTGCGGCTGAACTCGTCGGCGATGTCCTTCTCGACGTAGATCCGTTCGATCGAGATGCACAGCTGGCCCGCGTTCGAGAAGCAGGCGCGGGTAGCGGCCTTGGCTACCTTGACGAGGTTGGCCCCCCGCGCCACGATCATGGCGTTCTTGCCCCCGAGCTCGGCCGAGAAACCGATGAGCCGCCGACCCGCCTGCTCCGCCAGATGGCTGCCGGTTTGCGATGAGCCGGTGAACATGAGGTAGTCGCAGTGCTCGGTGATGGCGGTACCGACCACCGAACCCGGCCCCGGAACGATGGCGTACAGGGCGCGCGGCAGACCGGCCTTGTACAACAGTTCGGCGCAGGCCAACGCGCAGTACGGCGTTTGGCTGTCGGGCTTGAGCACCACCGCATTGCCGGCGAGAAGAGCAGGCACCGAGTCCGAGGCAGTGAGCGTCATCGGATAATTCCAGGGCGAGATCACCCCGACCACGCCCTTGGGCTGATATCCGACGGTGGTCTTGCCGATCCCGGGCAGCAGGGCCTGCACTTTCTGGGGCTTCAGCAGGCGTTCGGTGACCCGCACGTAGTAGTTCGCGTTCGCCATCAGATCGACGATCTCCTCCTGCGCCGCCCACCGGGCCTTGCCGGCCTCGGCTTGCAGCAGGTCCATCAGGAACCCGCGGTTATCAATGACCAGGTCGCGGTAGCGGCTGATGATCTCGATTCGCTCGGCGACCGGACGCGTCGCCCAGTCGGCCTGCGCCGTTCGAGCTTCGGCGAACGCCGCCTCGACGTCTGCCGCCGTCCCGATCGGGATGGTGGTCAGCGGCTTACCGGTGAAGACCTCGTCGATCGTCTTGGTTGGGCGCTCGGAGACGTCTTTGATCGCGACGAGTTGACGCAAGCGGTCGAAGACCTCGGCTGACGGTGCAGGCATATCGCTACCTCTCGGAGAAGCACAGGTATCTGTGCCCTCAGCGTATAGCCGCTCAGTGGGCGTTTACGCGTCGCGCGATTTCCCCATATCGCTCAAACCGCTCAGACTCACTGAGCGCGTTGTACAACACGATGCGAGTGGCGATTCCGGCGTACTTGGCAACCAGCGCGTTGGCCAAGCCATCCCATGTCGACTCGGTGGCAAAGGCAGCGATGTGCTCGTCGGTGACCTGGGCGGCCATCCCTTGGAAGTCACCGGCCTTCTGCTTTTCCCGGATGCGGGCGGTCGTCCCTTCGAAACCCGCCTCGTCGAGGATGAAGGCGTAGTTGGGCGTGCTTGCGTAGAAGCTGAGGCTAGATCGCACCAGCTCGCGCTCGTTGTGACGCTCTTCGTCGGTATCGCCCACGATCGTCATGACTGGCACGATCACCGCGACCTCAGTCGGCAAGCGGTTCGATTTCGCAGCTCCTGCCGCGACATTCGGTGTGACATGACGTTTGAGATATCCGGGTTCACCGAGCGGGTGCACATGAACTCCGTCGGCCACTTCGCCTGCCATGCGCAACATCCACGGGTTGACCGCGGCGACGTCGACCTTGGGATCCGGCGCGTCGATAGGTCCGGCGCTCCACTGCGGAGTGATGAAATCGAGGTTGTAGAACTCGCCGTGATGATCGAGGGTTCCCGTTCGGAATGCGGTGAAGCAGGCCTTGACGGCGCGCACGTAGTCCCGCAGGCGCGGACCTGGGCGATCGAAGGTCATCCCGTAGCGACGCACGACGTGCGTGCGGACTTGGGTGCCGAGACCGAGTCGGAAATTGCCGTTGGTCGCCTCCTGCAGTTCCCAGGCCGTGGCCGCGGTGACGAACGGACTGCGCGGGAAGGCGACGGCGACGCCGGTCGAGAGTTCCAGGCCGGGTGCCGCCTGGGCTGCGACCGCAGCGTTGAGATAGGCGGTACGCCCGGTCTCGGTGAACAGCAGACCGGAGAACCCCGCTGCCTGCGTGCGTCTGGCTGAGTCGCCGATCTGGGTTAACGGCTGCGGAATCGTCATGACGTCAACCTGCACGGTCGAACCGTACATCCCGCCCACACCGCGCGCGTCGGGGATCAGCACCGTAAGGTCAGATTCGTGTGCGGAGCCGCCGGTGAGGTGCGACTCGACGGGCAGGTGCCCGATCTGCCAGCCGTCGCAGCGATGACTGCCGTGCTGGCGCCGAGGGGGCCCGATGCGGCGGGTGCCTGGTCACAGGGTCGCGTCGCCCTCGGTCATCGTCGCCTCCGGATCATTGACCTGACGGAGGCCGGCGCCCAGCCGATGGTGGACGCCGACCTGGGCCTGACGATCGCCTGGAACGGTTGCATCTACAACTACAAGGAGCTCCGGCACGAGCTGGAGGGGCACGGCTACCGATTCTTTTCGCACAGCGACAGCGAGGTGCTACTCAAGGCCTACCACCGCTGGGGCGATGATTTCGTCAGCCATCTGATGGGCATGTTCGCGTTCGCCATCGTCGAAAGAGACAGCGGTCGGGTGCTGCTGGGCCGCGACCGGCTTGGTATCAAGCCCCTGTATCTGTCCGAGGACAGTCACCGGATCCGTTTCGCGTCGACATTGCCGGCGCTGCTCGCCGGCGGCGGCGTGGACACGCGGATCGACCCGGTCGCATTGCACCACTACATGACGTTTCACTCCGTGGTGCCGGCACCGCTGACCATCCTGCGCGGAGTTCGCAAGGTGCCACCGGCGACGCTCATCGCCATCGAACCCGACGGGCGGCGCACTAGCACCGTCTACTGGACGCCCGACTTCACCAGACGAGATGACCGCTCCGACTGGTCCGAAGCCGACTGGGAAGATGCCGTCCTTTCCTCGCTGCGAACCGCGGTCAAGAGGCGACTCGTCGCCGATGTCGCGGTCGGTTGTCTGCTGTCCGGCGGTGTGGACTCCAGCCTCATCGTCGGCTTGCTCGCCGAAGCCGGCCAGCACGGCCTGTCCACCTTTTCGATCGGCTTCGAGTCTGCGGGAGGCGTCGAGGGCGACGAGTTCAAGTGGTCGGACATCGTGGCCGAACGCTTCGAAACCGATCACCACCAGATTCGTATCGGAACCGACCGCATGCTGCCCGCGCTCGCCGAAGCGATCGGTGCGATGAGTGAGCCGATGGTCAGCCATGATTGCGTCGCGTTCTACCTGCTCAGTCAGGAAGTCTCGCGCCACGTGAAGGTCGTGCAGTCGGGTCAGGGTGCCGACGAGGTGTTCGCCGGTTACCACTGGTACCCGCCAATGGGGGCGTCGGCCGCGGGCAACCTCGAGGGCGCGGTCGGTGCCTACCGCAACGCCTTCTTCGATCGCGATGTAGCGGGTGTGGAGGCACTGCTCGCCCCGGAGCGGGTCGCGCACGGTGATCCCAGCACGCGATTTGTCACCGAACATTTCGCTCGGGCAAATGCCGCTACCGGTATCGACCGTGCGCTGCGGCTCGATACGACGGTGATGTTGGTGGATGACCCGGTAAAGCGGGTAGACAACATGACGATGGCCTGGGGACTCGAGGGACGCGTCCCGTTTCTCGACCACGAATTGGTCGAGTTGGCGGCAGCCTGTCCGCCGGAGTTGAAGATTGCCCACGACGGCAAAGGTGTTCTCAAACAAGCCGCGCGCCGCGTGATCCCCTCGGCAGTCATCGATCGGCCCAAAGGCTACTTTCCAGTTCCCGCCTTGACCCATCTCGCCGGGCCTTATCTCGATATGGTCCGCGACGCCCTCTATGCACCGGTTGCCAAGGAGCGCGGATTGTTTCGCGCCGAAGCGGTCGAGGCCCTACTGGCCGAACCCAATCGCCGGTTGACCCCCTTACGTGGCAACGAGCTCTGGCAGATCGCGCTGCTCGAGATGTGGCTGCAGCAGCATGGTGTGACGGGGGTCGCCGCGTGAGCCCCACCGATCCGCCAGCAGAGCATTCCGAGGCGATTACGCTCGCCCTGCACGACGCCTCGCCGCCGGATCTGGTGGCGGCGATGGAAAAGAATGTGGAGCTCGAATTAGGTTGGGGCCGAATTATTTTCGGGCAGACGTTTGCCGATCCAGACATGCTGGCCGAGGTGCTGCGACAGGAAACGCTCGGGCGGCGCGACATCTGCATCTACGCCCGCGAGTCCCACGTCGTTGTTGCCGGTGCGGCGGCCGAGCTTTTCATTGACCCCAGCCATACCTATCGGCTTCGCTTCACCAGTGCCGAAGCCGATGGTGAACCGGCGCCGTCGCCGGCTTCTGCGACCGTGCGCACACTGAACGATGCGCGTGACGCCGATGAGATGAATCGCGTCTACGTGCGGTGTGGAATGGTCACGGCGCCCGTCGACACAATCTGGCACAACCATCAATACGTAGAAGCGGTGACATATCTGGTTGCGGTGCGTAACGACGACGGTGCTGTCGTGGGTACCGTCACCGGCGTAGACCATGAGGTGCTGTTTTCGGATCCGGAACAGGGATCCAGCCTGTGGAGCCTGGCGGTGGATCCTGCTGCCGGACTTCCCGGGCTTGGCGAAGCGTTGACCCGGTCCTTGGCTGAGCACTTCCGTCGTAGGGGCCGCGCCTACATGGATCTGTCTGTCGCGCATGACAATGCGGCGGCCATCGGCCTGTACGAGAAGCTTGGTTTTGTTCGCGTTCCGGTACTGGCGATCAAACGGAAGAACGCGATCAACGAACCGCTGTTCACTCCGCCGCCGGAGACAATCGAAGACCTCAATCCCTACGCCCGGATCATCGCCGACGAGGCGTTACGGCGCGGCATCTGGGTTGAGGTGCTGGACGCTGAGACGGGCGAGATACGACTCAGCCACGGCGGCCGCAGCGTTATCACGCGAGAATCCTTGTCGGAGTTCACCTCGGCGGTCGCGATGTGTCGTTGCGACGACAAGCGCCTCACTCGGCGCCTCGTCGCCGATGTCGGCATCACAGTGCCCCGTGCCCGCCTGGCCACCTTTGACGACGGCGACTACGCGTTTGTGACTGAGATCGGAGAAGTCGTCGTGAAGCCCACCCGCGGCGAGCAAGGTAAGGGCATCACCGTGGGGGTTGGCGTCGAAAACGGCCCTGGCGAGCTGGCCGCCGCCCTGGCACGGGCGCGAGAGCAGCACCCGGAGGTGCTCATCGAGCAGCGGATGGAGGGCGACGATCTGCGGTTAGTGGTGATCGACGGTCGGGTGATCGCCGCGGCGCTGCGGATGCCGCCGGAAGTCATCGGCACGGGCGACCACAGCATCCGGGACTTGATCGCGTCGGAGAGCCGACGGCGATCGGCGTCCACCGGTGGCGAGTCGCGCATACCGATCGATGACCTCACCGAGGCCACAGTCGCCGAATCGGGTTGGAGCTTGGACGATGTGCTGCCTCAAGGCACTCGACTCCGTGTTCGGAACACCGCCAACCTGCATCAAGGCGGGACGATCCACGACGTCACCGCTGAAGTGAACCCGGAATTGTGTCGGGTTGCCGTGACCGCAGCCGAGGCGATTGGTATACCCGTGACGGGCATCGATTTGCTGGTGCCCGATGTCACCGGCACCGAATACGCGTTCGTCGAAGCCAACGAACGGCCGGGATTGGCCAATCACGAACCACAGCCCACGGCAGCGGCGTTCGTCGACTACCTATTTCCCGGTCGGCCCGGTCAGCCGCCCGCCTGGACTCCGCAGGAGTCGGTGTTGTCCGACACCAACTGAGCTAGTGCGGGGTTGTGTGGGTAAGCGGTGTGGTCGGTCTCGGCAAGCCCGGGCACCATGGTCGCGATCACCTGGGCCGGTGTGAATTCCACGACGCGGCCGGTGTGGCCCTCGTCGCGGGTCGCGGGCTGGTCCCAACGCACGGCGGCGGTGCCGGACAGTTGAAGGACGTTGCCGGTGGCGAAGTCGACGAATAGCAGTGCGGCGCTGGGGTCGACAGAGAGGTTGCCGAAGCTGTTGAACATGTTGTTGCCCGGATAGTCCGGCCACCACAGTCGCGTGCCAGTGACGCGGACGAATCCAGCCGGACCGCCGCGGTGGGAGGCATCGACGCCTGCCTCGGGGTGGGTGGTACCCAGGAAAAAGGTATCGGCTGCTTCGATAGAGCGGATGTCATTCGGCCGCAACAGTTCTCCACGAAACAGTGGGATTCGGGTGGCTGCGGTGTTCGGCTCTGCCAGGGCGAGGTGCCGGTGCTGGATGTATTTGGGGCAGTTGCCGTAGGCCTGATCGACCTCGAGCGCCAGACCGTCGGTACCCGTGGAGGTGAGGGTGCCGTTGATCCGCACGCGGCGTCGGGTGGCGAAGTCGATGACGATCAAACCGGCCGGCTGCGCGTCGGCTAAGGCGTGCAGCGGATCCGCGTCGGGAAGCGCCGTCCCGATCCGCAGCGTGTCGGAGGATTCGGCGTGCAGGAAACCTGGGGGACCGAACAAGGGAGAGGCCCACAGCCGGCCGGCGCGGTCGCGCGCGGCGAGTGCGGCGAATGGTGCACCGGACAGGAATGCTGCCACTCCAGACCGCAGCTCACCACGCCCCAGCATCGGTGCCAGCCTGGCGGCTTCAGCTCGCACACCCGCATGCTGTTGGACCGACAATTCGCCGCTGTGGAATCCCACTTTTACCGCCCGATGCGAGTTGCTCATCGTCAGCCCCTTTCGCTAACCCTAATCACATAACCACCAGTGGTTGTCGATGATTCCTGTTTTGACCGTGGTCGGTTCGAACGCGCGCCGGTGCCCCGTACCGGCTCGAGCGTGTGCGCGGGTGCTAAAGGCGAAGTCTGGGAAACGGTTACGTTGCAGCCGCTGCCAGGGTGGCGGCTTGTTCGGAGAAGCCACGCAGAGCATGACCAAAGGTTGTGCCAACAAGCGAAACCGTAACCTTTTCCCGGACCGGAGATGTCGACCTCAACAGCTTGCCCGACCCGGCCGCGCTGCCACCTCGAGTTGTCTCGCCTGCGGCAGCGCTCCATGGCCATTACCACGAAAGGGCAACCCAACCAAATGATCACGCTGCTCGCCGGCAGTGGCCGCGACGAGATTCTGGGATCATCGTGCCCCAACACCGACGTCGACGTGCAATTCACCCGGACCGGCGACTAGCCCCGCGCCCGGATATGCTGCGGATCCA
>JAVROG010000173.1:0-5557 GCA_032162865.1 Mycobacterium sp.
TCCGCTCAACCTTGTCGACGCGGCTGATGAGCACCATCGGCGGGCGGTTGCCCAGCGGGGCATGGACGAACCGGGCGGTACTGGGCGCGCTCGGCCGCGCTGCCGGTCCGACGCTGGGCGCGGGACAGGTCAGGCTGGCCGGAACCGCCCCCAACGGCCAACGATTCACGCTCGCCCCCCGGCAGGTGTGGGCGGTAGCCGGGTCGTGCGCGGCGCTCGACGGGGTAGACCTCGGGCCCGTGGGACGGCTGCCGAATCAAGCCCGACTGGCCGGCTTCCGGCCGCCGCAACGGGGTCTGTTCGTTGCGGGCTCGGGACACTTCGAGACTTTCGATGAGGCCCGCCATCATGCCGTCCGGCGCACTGTCTCGATGGACTGACCAGGGCCACAATAGGTCCATGGTGCCTGCGGCCGAATCGTCGGAGTTACCAACTCGCGCTGAGCTACTGGCAGCGCTGTCGGTAGCGATCGACCTCGGCCTGGGGCAACCTGCCGAACACATGCTGCGGGCGGCGCTGATTGCCACCAGGCTCGCCGATCGGCTGGGGCTGAGCAAGCAGCAGCGGGACAGCGCCTACTACACAACGCTGATCATGTGGATCGGCTGTCATGCCGACTCGCACGAATACGCGCAGTGGTTCGGTGACGACATCGGCGTGCGGCATGACTCGTATCTGATCGATTGGTCCGGGCTGCCGTACCTGCGTTTTCTGGTGGGCAATATCGGTCGCGGGCAGCCCTTGCTGCAACGGGTGAGCATGATGGCAACGCTGTTGGTCAACGCACGCGGTCAGATATCGCGAATGATCCACTCGCACTGTACATCTGCTGCCCTGCTGGCCAATCGACTTGGGTTGGGCCACGATGTGCAGGCAGCATTGCCGTGCACTTTCGAGCGATACGACGGCGGCGGCCTGCCGACCGGCGCCCAGGGTGATGCGATCCCGATCCAGATGCGAGTCGCCCAGGTTGCCGAGATGGCCGAGGTGCACCATCGGACGTACGGCGTTGAGGGGGCCATGGCGATGGTGCGCACCCGGCGCGGCGGTCAGTTCGATCCGCAGGTAGCCGACGCGTTCCTGAACAACGCCGAAGACATCCTGGCCGGTCCGCCCACCGGCGATGCGTGGGCAGCGGCATTGCGCGCGGCACCGGATCGTCACGAGCGCCTCGATGACCAGACGCTGGACACGCTGCTCGTTGCACTCGGCGACTTCGTCGACCTGAAATGTCCGTTCACGCTGGGACATTCACGGGCAGTGGCTCGGCTCGCCGGAGATGCCGCCGTGGCCGCCGGGCTCGACGAGGACGCGGTGGCGCTGACCCGACGGGCCGGCCATGTCCACGATCTGGGCCGCATCGGCGTCTCGAATCAAATCTGGTCCAGGCCAGGTTCTTTGAGTGCGGCCGAATTCGAGCGGGTTCGGCTGCATCCGTACTTCACCGTGCGGATCCTCAAGCAGGTTCCTGGGCTGGCGCAACTGGCCGAAGTCGCCGGCAATCACCACGAATGTCTCGATGGTTCGGGATACCCGCGTGCTCTCGCCGGAAGCTCGCTCGGCCTGCCCGATCGCATCCTGGCTGCCGCCGTCAGCTACCAATCCGCCTGTGAGCCACGGCCTTACCGCAAGGAGATGACCCCGGATTCGGCACAGCGGCGGCTTGCGACCCGGGTGCAGGCTGGTGAGCTCGATGCTGCTGCCGTCGATGCGGTGCTGCACGCGGCCGGACATCGTGCCCAGCGGCCGAAGGTGCGTCCGGACGGGCTCACTCCCCGGGAGGTCGAAGTGCTGTGCCTGGTCGCCCGCGGCGCATCCAATAAGGAGATCGCCTCGGCGTTGGTGATCAGCGAGAAGACCGCCCGCAATCACGTGGAGCGGACCTACACCAAGATCGGTGTGTCAAACCGCATCGGCGCCAGCATGTATGCGCTGCGTCATGGCCTGGTGAGTGCCTGAAACTGGGGCTTAGCTGAGGCAGAAGCCCCATGTACTGATGCCCGCCCGCGGCGGAGAATCAAGTCATGAAGCGATATTTGACGATCGGATACGGCGCAGTGAGCTACCTGCTTTTCTTGGTGGTGATCTTGTACGCGATTGGGTTTGTCGGCGATTTCTTCGTGCCGCGTGGTGTCGATCACGGGATCGCCGCGCCGCTGTGGCAGGCGGTAGTGATCAATGTCTTGCTGCTCGGTCTGTTTGGGGCCCAGCACAGCGTGATGGCCCGCCCGGGATTCAAGCGGTGGTGGACGCGATTTGTGCCGCCACCGATCGAGCGCAGCACCTACGTGTTGCTGGCGAACGCCGCGCTGCTGTTGATGTACTGGCAATGGCGCGCAATGCCTACCCTCATCTGGGATGTGCGACAGCCGGCTGCCCGCCTTGCGCTGTGGGGACTGTTCTGGGTTGGGTGGGCGATGGTGTTCGCATCGACGTTCATGATCAACCATTTCGACCTGTTCGGCCTTCGCCAGGTGTATCTCGCCTGGCGCGGAAAACCCTACGCAGAACTCGAATTTCACACGAATCTGCTCTACCGACTGGTGCGACACCCGATCATGCTCGGGTTCCTGATCGCATTCTGGGCGACGCCGACGATGACGGCGGGGCACCTGCTTTTCGCGATCGGCACCACGTCCTACATTCTGCTTGCCCTACAACTGGAGGAGCGCGACCTGGTGGCGGCGATGGGCGATCAATACCGCGACTACCGTCGCCGCGTGCCGATGCTGGTTCCGCTGCCGCGCCGGCATAAGTCCGCGCAAACCGTTGGCCAGCACTAATTTTCGAGAAGTTCGGCGATCCGGTCCAGAGTGGCGCGCATGCTCTCGGCGTTCTGCTTGGCTATCGAACCGCTTTTGACCATCCACTGCTGCTTGTCCTGTGACACGTCCCACGTCTCGCGCACCAGGGTGCCCCCGTCGGCGGGCTCGAGTTCGTAGCGCCAGATCCGGCCGCCGACCCGGCCGCCGGCAAAGGTTGTCTTCCAGGCGATGCGCCGGTCGGGTTCGTACTCGATGACGGTGTTGGTGGTGCGGTACGGGATGAACAGTGTCTCCTTGCGGCCGCGCATGGCCATCCCGAATGTCGCCCCCTTCGACAGGGGCGCGGGGGGCTGCGTCGCGTGGTTCAACGATGCTGAGCCGTCGAAACTGGCGTGGTTTCCGGCATCGGCGATCAGCGCGAAGATCTTGTCGGGGGATGCCTTGATCAGTCGCTCCACGCTGACTGTGTTTCCGTCCATACGCAACACTAACGACGTCAGCCAATATGCAGGGCGACCACCAGCCAACGGCCCGGAGTGGGTAGCTGTTCGACCCGGCACGCGATCGCGTGGATCCGGTCCCCGCGGCTGTAGGTGCCGAACACCTCAGCCGTCGTGCTGGCCGCGCTGTCGCTATCAACCGGTTGCAGTCGCATTCGGCGCAGCACCGCCGCTCCCGGTTCTCCGGCCACCGCTCGAGTAACCGAGAGCACCGAGTCCACCAGGCAGGGCGCCAGGACCGAGCGCAGCGCAGCGGCCGGACGGCGCCGGTCGATGACCTCCAGCACCCGGCGCAGCGCGGCGTCGGCGAACACGGCCGCTTGTCGCATCTGCGGGGAGAGGGGTGCTGAGGTGCCCTCCGCGGGTTCAGCGTCGGCGGGCTTGCCGCGAAGCCGTGGACGTGTCGTGGGTGCCCGCAGCGGCGCGTGCGATGACGGCAGGCACCGGGGTAGAGCGCGGGTCGGTGGTTCGTAATCGATCACTGGGGTGACGGCGGTGTCAGGACGGGATAGAGGCACAACAGGCGGGATGGGCAACTGGCACTCCCCACTGAAAATCAGACGATTGCCGCTGCAGAGTGCCAGACGATCGACGGTCTGCGGTATTCAGTCGTCGGCCTTCATCCACAACACCGCGGCGCGCACCCGGGCCGTCACGGACCCACAATTGCGGTTACCGTGGGCGCAAAGAAATGTCCCGCTGACGAAATGAGGACGATTTGACGAGATGGACAGGGTCGCCATGGTGACCCGGTTGTCCACCGCGGACGCGTCTTTCTATCGGCTGGAGAACACGGCCACCCCGATGTACGTCGGCTCGCTGGCGATACTGCGCCGCCCGCGGTCCGGATTGAGCTACGAGAGGCTGCTGGCCACCATCGAACAGCGGATGCCGCAAATACCGCGGTACCGGCAGAAGGTCCGCGAGGTCAAGGTCGGCATGGCCAGGCCGGTGTGGATCGACGATCGCGACTTCGACATCACCTATCACGTCCGGCGCTCGGCGCTGCCCTCCCCGGGCACGGATGAGCAACTGCACGAACTGATCGCCCGCCTGGCCGCACGGCCCTTGGACAAGTCGCGGCCGCTGTGGGAGATGTATCTCGTCGAAGGCCTGACAAAGAACCGGATCGCCCTGTACACAAAGTCGCATCAGGCGTTGATCAACGGCATGAGCGCGCTGGAGATCAACCACGTGATCGCCGATCGGACCCGGCGGCCACCGGCGTTCCCGGAAGACATCTGGGTACCCGAACGCGATCCCGGCAGCACCCGGTTGGTGATGGGTGCGCTCGGCGACTGGGTGGTGGGGCCGGGCACCCAGCTGCAGGCCGTCGGATCCGCGGTCGCCGGCCTGGCGACGAACTCCGGACAACTCGTGGATGCCGCCCGCAGGGTCCTCGACGTCGCGCGGACGTTGGCGCGCGGTACCGCGCCCAACAGCCCGCTCAATGCCACCGTGTCCCGCAATCGGCGATTCACGGTCGCCAGCGGAAAGCTCGACGACTTCCGCACGGTGCGGGCGCGCTACGACTGCGACATCAACGACGTGGTGCTGGCGGTGATCACCGGTGCGTTGAGCAACTGGCTGATGTCGCGCGGCGAAGCGGTGGCATCCAGCGCGACGGTGCGGGCGATGGCGCCGCTGTCGGTGTACGCCGATGTGCAACTCGACTCGAGTGGGCCTGGCCAGGCGATGAGCGAGGTGACGCCGTTCCTGGTCGACCTGCCGGTGGGGGAGGGCAACGCGGTGGTGCGGTTGTCGCAGATCGCCCATGCCACCGAATCGAATCCCGGGGCTGCCAGCCTGGTCGACGCCAGGACCATCGTCACGTTGTCAGGATTTGCGCCGCCGACGCTGCACGCGATGGGCATCCGGGTGGCGACCAGTTTCCCGACTCTGTCAAAGCGGGCGTTCAACTTGCTGATCACCAACGCGCCGGGAGCGCAGTCGCAGATGTACGTCGCCGGTACCAAGTTGCTGGAGACCTACGCGGTACCACCGTTGCTGCACAACCAGGCGCTGGCCATCAGCGTCACGTCCTACAACGGCATGATGTATTTCGGCATCAATGCCGACCGCGACGCGATGAGCGATGTCGACCTGTTGCCGGGGCTGCTGAAGCAATCGCTGGAAGAGCTGCTGGGGGCGTCCCGTCCGTAAAAGAGCCTCCCGTTCCTAAAAGAGCCAAAGTAGCTGCGTCGGTATAGCCTTCGTTGCTATGAGCACCCCGACAAGTCGCGAAGCGCCGAGAAAGTCGAAGAAGAAGAAATCGGCGAAGCCGGCCGTCCG
>JAVROG010000174.1:0-21046 GCA_032162865.1 Mycobacterium sp.
TTGCGGTCGGCCAACTGGTCGGCATCGACTTCGCGCAGCCAGCGCAGCGCAGTCTCCCGGTCCCGGCCCCTGCCCGTCCGGAACAGGCTGCGACCACTGTTCAACCCGAAGGCCACGTTCGCGGCCACGCTCAGATGCGGGAAAAGCAGCGGATCCTGCAGAAGCAGCCCGACCCGGCGGTCGTGCGTCGCCACCTGCACCCCGGCCACGGTGTCGGTGAGAACCCGCTCCCCCAACCGCACGTCCCCCGCATCGGGGCGGACCAGCCCGGCGATCACGTGCAGGGCGGTCGACTTCCCGGCGCCGTTGGGTCCGAGCACGGCCAACACCTCACCCGCGGACACCGAGAACTGCACGTCCAGTTGACGATCGGTGACCACCGCGCGCAGCTGCAGATCGCTCATTGCCGGCTACCTCGCATCAGTTCCGGTCAGGCGGCGCGCACCCAGCCCCAGCACCACCAGCGCCGCTACCGCCACCAGCAGAAGTGACAGCGCCACAGCCGCATCCGGGTCGCTGACCCGCTGTAGGTAGATCTCCAGTGGCAGTGTGCGGGTAACGCCCTGCAGCGAACCGGCAAACGTCAAAGTGGCGCCGAACTCCCCCAGTGCCCGGGCAAACGCCAACACCGCCCCGGAGACCAGGCCCGGCAGTAGCAGCGGCAGCGTCACCCGCCACCAGATGATGCTGGGCCGCGCGCCGAGCGTCGCCGCCACCACCTCGTAGTCCGCCCCGGCGCTGCGGGCCGCGCCCTCCAGCGAAATCACCAGGAACGGCAACGAGACGAAGGTCTCCGCCAGCACCACCGCCGTGGTGCTGAACGCAACGCTGACGCCGGCGGCCTCCAGGTAACGACCGATCAGGCCGAGTCGACCGAACGCATAGAGCAGGGCGATGCCCCCCACCACCGGCGGCAGAACCAGCGGCAGCAGGATCATCGGTCGCAACCACCGCACCAGCCGCAGTCGACTGCGTGCCAGCACCAGCGCCATCGGGACTCCCAGCAGCACGCACAGCGCCGTGCTGGCCGCGGCGGTCTTCAGGCTCAGTAGCAGTGCAGTCGCCGACGAGTCGCTGCTGATCAGCGACCAGAAATGCGGCCAGTCAACCTTGACGGCGATCGCAATCAGCGGCAGTCCCACGAAGACCGTCCCCGCGGCGGCGGGCAGGTAGACCCAGCGCGGCAGATCCGTTGGCGTGTGCACTCGCGGGTCAGGGCCGGGCGAAGCCGGCCTGGTCCAGGATCTTCTGACCCGGCTCTGTGGTCACCAGGACCACGAATTTCTGTGCCAGTGCGGATTGGGGAGCCTTCTTGAGCACCGCGATCGGATAGACATTCACCGCGCCCGCGGACTCGGGGAACTTGACGGTCGTCACTTTCGCTCCGGCAGCGAGCGCGTCGGTCACATAGACCAACCCGGCATCGGCCTGTCCCGTGGTGACCTTATTGAGAGCGTCGCTGACGCTTGGTTCCTCGCTGACCGGGTGTAGCTGTATCCCGGTGGTGTCTTCAATGCGCCGGGTGGCCGATCCGCACGGCACGGGCTGCTGGCATACCACCACGCTGAGGCCCGGCCTGGCGAGATCGGCGAAGGTGGCGATGTTCTTCGGATTGCCCGGCGCGGTGACGATGACGAGGGTGTTGGCGGCGAAGTTTGTCGGATCCGCGGCCAATAAGCCGGCCTTTGCGACCGTGTTCATCTGCGCGGTGTCCGCCGAGGCAAAGACATCGGCGCTGGCGCCCTGGGTCAGATTGTTCGCCAACTCGGAGGATCCTGCGAAACTGAACTCGATTTTGACGCCAGGGTTGTCGGCTTTGAACAGCTCGCCGATCTGGGTGAAGACCTGCTTGAGTGAGGCCGCTGCGAACACCACGACCGATTTGGCGCCCTGGCCCGATGGCGCGGTCGAACTACACGCCGTCAGGCTTCCCACCAGCAGTATCAGCAACCAACTGGTCATGAACCCGGCGCGGCGCATCGGTCAAACCTAACGCTGAGACAGCGCGGCTGAATAGTTACCCAAATCGTCAGCGCGTCGTGGCGGTGTCGGTTTCCCCGAATAGCTACTGTCCAGTAACATGATTATGGATCGACGCCGTAACACGCCGAGATCAAAGCAAAAGCCCTGTATCGCGCTGGTGGACTACCAGGGTTTGGGTTCAACGTTGAACGCGAGGAGGTCATGGCCGTGGAGGTTGTGGTCACCGGTGGAGACACCGATCTGGGACGCACAGTAGCCGAGGGCTTTCGCGACGAGGGCCACAAGATAACTCTGGTAGGTGCCCGCGGCAGCGACCTGGAGGTCGTCGCCAAGGAACTTGACGTGGACGCGATCGTCTGCGACACCACCGACCCGGCCAGTCTGAACGAGGCTCGGGGGCTGTTCCCCCACCACCTGGACGCCATCGTCAACATCCCGGCACCGACCTGGGACGCCGGCGATCCACGCACCTACTCGCTGTCTGACACCGCCACCGCTTGGCGCAGGACGCTCGACGCGACACTGCTCTCGGCGGTGCTGACCGTGCAGTGCGTGGGTGATCACCTCCGGTCCGGTGGCAAAATCATCAGCGTGCTGGCGGAGAACCCAGCAACCGGCAGCGTCGACGCCGCCATCAAAGCCGCTCTCGCCAGCTGGGTCGGCGGGCAGGCAGAGATTTACGGCACCCGCGGCATCACGGTCAATGCCGTCGCCTGTGGGCGCAGCGTCCAGGCCGGCTACGAGGGTCTATCGCGTACACCCGCACCCGTCGCGGCGGAAATTGCCCGCCTTTCTCTGTTCCTCACCACACCGGCGGCTCGTCACATCACCGGCCAGACGCTGCACGTGAGCCACGGAGCGCTCGCTCAGTTCGCCTGAGCTCAGGTAGTTCCGGGCCGATCGCTACGGTGGAGACCGTGGCTATACGGCTTGGATTCCAGATTCCAAATTTTTCCTACGGGACGGGCGCGGAAAACCTCTTCCCCACCGTCATCGCGCAGGCGCGCGAGGCCGAAGCGGCCGGTTACGACTCGCTTTTCGTGATGGATCACTTCTACCAATTGCCCATGTTGGGCACGCCGGATCAGCCAATGCTGGAGGCGTACACGGCACTCGGTGCGCTGGCCACCGCAACCGAACGACTGCAGCTGGGCACATTGGTGACTGGGAACACCTACCGCAACCCGACGCTGCTGGCCAAGATCATCACCACGCTGGACGTGGTCAGCGCCGGACGCGCGGTGTTGGGCCTCGGCGCCGGCTGGTACGAGCTCGAACACCGCCAACTCGGGTTTGAGTTCGGCACCTTCACGGACAGGTTCAAGCGGCTCGAGGAGGCGCTGCAGATTCTGGACCCGATGCTCAAAGGTGAGCGGCCCACTTTCTCCGGCGACTGGTATTCCGCCGAATCCGCCATGGCCGAACCGCGTTACCGGGACCGGGTCCCGATCTTGATCGGTGGCAGCGGCGAGAAGAAGACCTTCGGCATCGCCGCCCGCTATGCCGACCACGTCAACATCATCGCGGCGTTCGACGAACTGCCCCGCAAGGTCGACGCACTGCGCGCCCGCTGTGAGGAAATCGGCCGAGACCCAGCGACGCTGGAGACCAGTTTGATGTTGACGGTGGTGTTCGACGAGAACGCCAAGCCGGATCAGGTTCCCGAACAGATGAGCGGGCGTATAGCGATCGGCGGTCCGGCCCAGATCGCCGAACAGGTCCAAGCCAAGGTGCTCGACGCCGGAGTTGGCGGGGCGATCGTCAACATTCCGAATGGTCAGGAGCCGGGCGTCATCACCGCTGTCGCCGAGGTATTGCGTCCGCTGCTCGGTCTGTGACCGGAATCTCCCCTGCGAACAGGCGCAATTCGGTGAGTGTGGCTCATTGCACAGGCCCGCGTCTGGGCTTTACGACGGTCGGTTGACTAACGTTGTAGCTAACTGGAGTCGCCGGTTCGAGGAGAGTCCGTCAGGAGCAGAGGAACATGAGTCCCCAGCGAGAAACCACAGTTGAGCCACCTCGTCGGCATCAAGTTGTCATCATCGGATCTGGCTTTGGTGGTCTCAATGCGGCAAAGAAGCTCAAGCGGGCCGACGTCGACATCAAACTCATTGCCCGCACCACGCACCACCTGTTCCAGCCGCTGCTGTACCAGGTGCCCACCGGCATCATCTCCGAGGGCGAGATCGCCCCACCGACCCGGGTAGTGCTGCGCAAGCAGCGCAACGCCCAGGTGCTGCTGGGCAACGTCACGCACATCGACCTGGACAACCAACTGGTCGTCTCGGAATTGCTCGGCCACAGTTACGAAACCCCCTACGACACCCTGATCGTCGCCGCCGGTGCCGGCCAGTCCTACTTCGGCAATGACCACTTTGCCGAGTTCGCGCCGGGCATGAAGTCGATCGACGACGCGCTGGAGCTACGCGGACGGATCCTGAGCGCATTCGAACAGGCCGAACGGTCCAGTGACCCGGAACGACGAGCCAAGCTGCTGACCTTCACGGTGGTCGGAGCCGGTCCTACCGGCGTCGAAATGGCCGGGCAGATTGCCGAATTGGCCGAGTACACCTTGAAAGGCGCGTTCCGGCACATCGACTCGACCAAGGCTCGGGTGATCCTGCTCGACGCGGCTCCCGCAGTGCTGCCACCGATGGGCGAAAAGCTTGGCGAGAAGGCGGCGGCCCGGCTGAAGAAGCTAGGTGTGGAGATTCAGTTGGGCGCGATGGTCACCGACGTGGACCGTAACGGCATCACGGTCAAAGACGGCGACGGTACCGAGCGCCGCATCGAGTCGGCCTGCAAAGTCTGGTCCGCCGGTGTCCAGGCCAGCCGACTCGGCAGAGACCTCGCCCAGCAGTCCGATGTCGAACTCGACCGGGCCGGCCGGGTCCAAGTGCTGCCCGACCTGTCCATCCCCGGGCACCCGAACGTTTTCGTCGTCGGCGACATGGCCGCGGTCGATGGCGTGCCGGGTGTGGCCCAGGGCGCCATCCAGGGCGCCAAGTTCGTCGCCGCCAACATCAAGTCCGAACTCGCCGGCGCCGATCCCGCCGAGCGTGAGCCTTTCCAGTACTTCGACAAGGGCTCGATGGCCACTGTGTCGCGGTTTTCCGCGGTGGCCAAGATCGGTCCGCTGGAGTTCAGCGGCTTCATCGCCTGGCTGATCTGGCTGGTGTTGCACCTGGTGTACCTGATCGGCTTCAAGACCAAGATCACCACGCTGTTGTCGTGGTCGGTGACGTTCCTGAGCACCCGACGCGGTCAGCTGACCATCACCGATCAACAGGCATTCGCGCGAACCCGGCTCGAACAGCTGGCCGAACAGGCCGCCGAAGCGCAGGGCTCCGGTGACGTCACCCGACGAGCCAGCTAACGGTCCGTCAGCCGGTCAAGGCTCGAGGTTCTGCAGCCGCACCTGACCCCTGGCCACCAGCCGTTCGTTGTCGTCGGTGATCGTCACCAACCAAAGCTGCTGGCGGCGACCGCGGTGCAGGGGTTCGGCCTTGCCGTACACCGTTCCCGATTTGATGGCACGCAGGAAGTCGGTGTTGTTGTTGACGCCGACCACGTTGCCGCCCCCGTTGGCGGCTAGCCAGGTGTAAGCGGCGACGCTGGCCATGCTCTCGATTATCGAGCAGTAGACACCGCCGTGCACCAGGCCCATCGGCTGCAAGAGTTTGGGTTTCACCTCGAGCTGGGCGCGGGCGCCGTCGGGGGTCAGCTCGGTGAATTGCAGACCGAGCTCGCTGTCGAACGGGGCAGTGAAATCCGGGTCAGGCGCTGACGACACGCCCTTGTGTTTACACCATCCGCAAAATCATCGGTCCCCAAAAAACGGGCGAGCCCCGTGCTACAAGGCACGGGGCTCGCCGATCGAGTAGACCGGGGGTCTCTGCAGCCCTCAGGACTCTCCGCAGTCATGTATTCGCTCGACCGGATTTAGCATAGGCAAGGCTGCCCTAATTTTGCAACCGTTTATTGCGTAGTGTTTCCGGGGTGTCGGACCTATTCGGACTGCTTGCGAGGCGGTCGGACGGGCGCACGGGGGCTTCGGTGGACCATTGTGACGACAGTCATAGTGCCCCGCGCGGGCAGTGGTCTACCGGCGTTTCCGCGGATCGCGGGCCACCACATACGACACTCGGTAGTAAGCCGGAGTAAGCTGTCTTCGACGCTCAGGAGATGAACTATGGCCAAGCTGACGCGGCTGGGCGATCTGGAACGTGCCGTGATGGATCATTTGTGGTCCATGCCGGAACCCCAGACCGTTCGCCAAGTCCACGAAGCGTTGTCGGCGAAACGCGACCTCGCCTACACGACCGTGATGACCGTGCTGCAACGGTTGGCAAAGAAGAATCTGGTCTCTCAACTCCGGGACGATCGAGCCCATCGCTATGCGCCCGTTCACGGCCGCGACGAACTGGTAGCCGGACTGATGGTCGACGCACTGTTCCAGGCCGAGGACTCCGGTAGTAGGCAGGCCGCACTGGTCCATTTCGTCGAGCGCGTCGGTGCTGACGAGGCCGACGCACTCCGTCGCGCACTCGCCGAACTAGAGGCAAATCAACGCAATTCGCTTTCCGCTGGACCTCCGGGCGACGACTAAGGGAGAATTACAGCGTGTCTGCGCTGGCCTTCACCATCCTTGCGGTGCTGCTGGCTGGCCCGACACCGGCTTTATTGGCCCGCGCCACGTGGCCGTTGCGCGCTCCGCGGGCCGCGATGGTGCTTTGGCAGGCCATTGCGCTGGCCGCAGTCCTGTCGACGTTCAGCGCCGGCATCGCCATCGCCAGCAGGCTGCTGATGCCCGGCCCGGACGGGCGGCCGACGGCCGGCATTCTGGACGCCGAGGTCCGTCTCGGCTGGCCGTTGTGGGCCGCCTACCTCGCCGTCTTCGCGCTCACCGTGCTGGTCGGCGCGCGGCTGATCGTCGCGGTGGTGCGCGGGGCCATCGCTACCCGTCGCCGTAGGGCCCGCCACCGCATGGTCGTCGATCTCGTTGGCGTCGGCCACGACGCGGCATTGGCGCAGCCCTGCGCCAAGACTCGCGACCTGCGCGTGTTGGACGTCGCGCAACCACTCGCCTACTGCCTGCCCGGCGTGCGCAGCCGCGTCGTAGTCAGTGAGGGGACACTCAGCACGCTCGCCGACAGCGAAGTCTCGGCAATCCTGTCCCACGAGCGAGCTCACCTGCGGGCCCGCCACGACCTTGTTCTGGAAGCGTTCACGGCCGTCCACGCCGCGTTTCCGCGGCTGGTACGCAGCACCAATGCGTTAGGTGCCGTGCAGTTGCTGGTGGAGTTGTTGGCCGATGACGTCGCGGTGCGCGCGACCGGGCGTACTCCCCTTGCCCGGGCGCTGGTCGCCTGCGCTTCTGGGCGTGCGCCGTCGGGTGCGTTGGCCGCAGGGGGCACCAGCACCGTGCTGCGGGTGCGACGGCTGTCCGGCCGAGGCAACAGCCCCGTGCTGTCGGCGGTGGCCTATCTTGCCGCCGCGGCCGTGTTGGTGGTGCCCACCATCGCGCTGGCCGTACCGTGGCTCACGGAGCTGCAACGCTTGGTCACCTCCTGACGCCGAGCCAAACCCCTTGTAGCGCCACAGGTCCGCTGTGTCACAGTGTGTCGTAGTTCGTCAACCTCAGATGCCCGACCGAAAGGCAAGACATGAGTTCGTCGGATTCGAAGAGTGCAACTGCCCAGATCGGAGTCACCGGCCTGGCCGTGATGGGCTCGAACCTGGCGCGAAACTTCGCCCGGCACGGGTACACCGTCGCGCTGCACAACCGGTCCGTCGCCAAGACCGACGCGCTGTTGTCCGAGCACGGCTCGGACGGCAACTTCGTGCGCAGTGAAACGATCCCCGAATTCCTTGCCGCACTGGAAAAGCCGCGGCGGGTCATCATCATGGTCAAGGCCGGCGAACCCACCGACGCCGTCATCAACGAACTCGCCGACGCCATGGAAGAAGGCGACATCATCATCGACGGCGGAAACGCCCTGTACACCGACACCATTCGTCGGGAAAAGGCGATCCGCGAGCGCGGCCTGCACTTTGTCGGCGCCGGAATCTCCGGTGGCGAGGAGGGCGCGCTGAACGGCCCGTCGATCATGCCCGGCGGGCCGGCCGAGTCCTACGAATCGCTGGGTCCGCTGCTCGAGGAGATCTCGGCGCACGTCGATGGAGTGCCGTGCTGCACCCACATCGGCCCCGACGGCGCCGGGCACTTCGTGAAAATGGTGCACAACGGCATCGAATACTCCGACATGCAGTTGATCGGCGAGGCCTACCAGTTGCTCCGCGACGCCCTGGGCAAGACTGCCGGTGAGATCGCCGACGTGTTCGACGAGTGGAACAAGGGCGACCTGGACAGCTTCCTGGTCGAGATCACAGCGGAAGTGCTGCGCCAGACCGACACCAAGACCGGCAAGCCACTTGTCGACGTCATCCTCGACGAGGCAGAGCAGAAGGGCACCGGTCGGTGGACGGTGAAATCCGCTCTGGACCTCGGCGTACCGGTCACCGGCATCGCGGAGGCGGTGTTCGCCCGTGCGCTATCTGGCTCGGTCGCTCAGCGCAAGGCCACCACCGGTCTTGCATCGGGCGGGCTGGGCTCCAAGCCCAGTGACGCCGGGCAGTTCATCGAGGATGTCCGGCAGGCCCTGTATGCGTCGAAGATCATCGCTTACGCGCAGGGCTTCAACCAGATCCAGGCCGGCAGCGCCGAATACGACTGGGACGTCACCCCCGGTGATCTGGCCACCATCTGGCGTGGGGGCTGCATCATCCGGGCGAAGTTCCTCAACCGGATCAAAGATGCCTATGACGACGACGCGGACCTTCCGACGCTGATCGTGGCGCCGTACTTCCGCAGCGCCATCGAATCGGCCATCGACGGCTGGCGCCGTGTGGTGGTGACCGCGACCCAGCTGGGTATCCCGATTCCGGGGTTCTCGTCAGCGCTGTCGTACTACGACGCGTTGCGTACCGAGCGGCTGCCGGCGGCGCTGACGCAAGGCCTGCGGGACTTCTTCGGCGCACACACCTACGGCCGTATCGACGAGGACCCGAGCAAGAAGTTCCACACGCTGTGGAGCGGAGACCGAACTGAAGTATCTGCCTGATAAAAATGTGAGCGCTGCACGATGAAATTTCTGGACGGGCACCGCGCAGGGTTCGACCTGACCTACAACGACGTGTTCATCGTGCCGAACCGGTCCGATGTCGCGTCGCGTTTCGACGTGGACTTGTCCACCGTCGACGGCTCCGGGACCACCATTCCGGTGGTCGTCGCCAACATGACGGCGGTGGCCGGACGGCGGATGGCCGAGACAGTCGCCCGTCGGGGCGGCATCGTGATTCTTCCCCAGGATCTGCCCATCACGGCCGTGCAGGAGATGGTGCAGTTCGTCAAGAGCCGTGACCTGGTGCTCGACACTCCGGTGACGCTGGCGCCCGACGACTCGGTGTCCGACGCCATCGCGCTGATCCACAAGCGCGCGCATGGTGTCGCGGTGGTGGTCTTCGAGGGCCGACCGATCGGTCTGGTGCGGGAATCGTCGTGTGTGGGCGTCGACCGTTTCACCCGGGTGCGCGACATCGCGGCCACGGACTTCGTCACCGCCCCGGCGGGCACCGAGCCGCGCAAGATCTTCGACCTGCTCGAACACGCACCGATCGACGTCGCGGTGGTGACCAATGCCGATGGCGCACTCGCAGGAGTGCTGACCCGAACCGCCGCCATCCGAACCGGCATCTACAAGCCGGCCGTCGACACCGCGGGACGGCTGAGGATCGGCGCCGCGGTAGGCATCAACGGCGACGTGGCGTCCAAGGCCCGCGCGCTCGCCGAGGTCGGGGTCGACGTGCTGGTCATCGATACCGCGCACGGGCACCAGGTCAAGACGCTGGACGCGATCAAATTGGTTTCCTCGCTGGGTCTTGGGGTACCGCTGGCGGCCGGAAATGTGGTGTCTGCGCGGGGAACTCGGGATCTGCTGGAAGCCGGTGCCGGCATCGTCAAGGTCGGCGTGGGACCCGGGGCAATGTGCACCACCCGGATGATGACTGGCGTCGGCCGCCCACAATTCTCCGCGGTACTCGAATGCGCTTCTGCGGCAAGGGAACTGGGCGGCCACGTGTGGGCTGACGGTGGAATACGGCACCCGCGGGATGTGGCGCTGGCGCTGGCCGCCGGGGCGTCGAACGTGATGATCGGATCGTGGTTCGCCGGCACGTATGAATCCCCCGGCGACCTGATGCGTGACCGCGACAACCAGCCGTACAAGGAGAGTTACGGAATGGCGTCCAAGCGCGCAGTGGTCGCCCGTTCCGGCGCGGACAGCCCGTTCGACCGGGCCCGCAAGGCGTTGTTCGAGGAAGGTATCTCGACCTCGCGGATGGGGCTGGATCCCGTGCGTGGCGGTGTGGAGGACCTGATCGACCACATCACCTCGGGCGTGCGCAGCACCTGCACCTACGTGGGCGCCTCAAACCTGGAAGAACTGCACGAGCGGGTGGTGGTCGGGGTGCAGTCGGCCGCAGGCTTCGCCGAAGGGCATCCCCTGCCCAGCGGTTGGTGAAAGACTCATGAATCTCTCCGGCACCGTGGTCAGCGTGCTGGCCATTCTGGCGTTGACCTTCGGCACCGCGGTCTTCGTCGCCGCGGAGTTCTCGTTGACGGCGTTGGATCGCAGCACGGTCGAGGCCAATGCGCGCAACGGCGCCGGCCGAGACCGGTTCATCCAGCGGGCCCACCACCGGCTGTCGTTCCAATTGTCGGGTGCACAACTGGGTATCTCGATCACCACCCTGGCCTCCGGTTACCTGACCGAACCGTTGGTGGCCGACTTGCCCCACCCATGGCTGGACGCGCTCGGGATGCCCGATCCGATGGCCGACGCGGTCACCGGATTCCTCACCCTGGCCCTGGTGACATCGGTGTCGATGGTGTTCGGCGAATTGGTGCCCAAATACCTTGCCTTGGCGCGGCCACTGCGGACCGCCCGCGCGGTCGTCCTCCCGCAGTGGATGTTTTCGCTGTTGTTCACCCCGGCGATCCGGCTGACGAACGGGGCCGCGAACTGGATCGTCCGTCGGCTCGGCATCGAGCCAGCCGAGGAGCTGCGGTCGGCGCGCACACCGCAGGAACTGGTGTCGCTGGTGCGCACTTCGGCGCGGCGCGGCGCGCTCGACGACGTGACCGCGGCGCTGATGCACCGGTCGCTGCAGTTCGGCGCCTTGACGGCCGAGGAGTTGATGACGCCTCGGTCCAAGATCGTCGCGCTACAGACCGACGACACCATCGCCGAACTGGTGGAGGCGGTCGCCGCCACGGGTTTCTCACGTTTCCCGGTCGTGCGGGGTGTCCTTGACGTCACCGTCGGCATCGTGCACGTCAAACAGGTATTCGCCGTGCCGCCCGCCGATCGGGGGAAGACTTTATTGACGACGGTGGCCAAGCCGATCGCGGTGGTGCCTTCGACACTGGACGGCGATGCGGTGATGGCCCAGATCCGCGCCAATCCACTACAGACTGCGATGGTCGTCGACGAATACGGCGGCACCGCCGGCATGGTCACGGTGGAGGACCTGATCGAGGAAATCGTCGGCGATGTTCGCGACGAGCACGACGACGCAACGCCGGACGTGGTGGCCTATGGCCAGGGCTGGCGAATATCGGGCCTGTTGCGCATCGACGAGGTGGAAACCGCCATTGGCTATCGAGCCCCGGAAGGCGAATACGAGACGATCGGCGGACTGGTGCTGCGCGAGCTCGGACACATTCCGGTAGCGGGCGAGATGGTCGAGCTACCCGCGCTGGACAGCGACGGCCTGCCCGATGATGCAACACGGTGGCAGGCCAAAGTTGTCCAGTTGGACGGGCGCCGACTCGACCTACTCGAACTATCGGAGTTGGCCGACGGGGCCAACCGACCGCGGAAATCCGGCTCGGACGGAGGCGGGCGATGAATTCCCTGTGGGCAATTCTGCTGGCGATCCTGCTGATCGCCCTCAACGCCTTCTTCGTCGCCGCGGAATTCGCGATGATCTCGGCACGTCGGGACCGCCTGGAAGCGCTGGCCGAGCAGGGTCGGGCCAGCGCGGTGACGGTGATCCGGGCCGGCGAACAGCTGCCGGCGATGCTGGCAGGCGCTCAATTGGGTGTCACGGTGGCCTCGCTCCTGCTCGGCCGGATCGCGGAGCCCGCGGTCGCCGGGCTGCTGCAGACGGCCTTCGGCCTGACCGGCATTCCGCCGGCACTACTGCACACGCTTGCCTTCATCATTGCCTTGGGCCTAGTCGTGACACTGCATGTGTTGTTGGGCGAGATGGTCCCGAAGAACATCGCGCTGGCCGGTCCGGAACGCACCGCGATGTTGCTGGTGCCCGCCTATCTGCCCTATGTGCGGGCCGCGCGGCCGATCATCGTGCTCTACAACAAGTGCGCCAACGGGATACTGCGATTGTTGGGTGTGCAGCCCAAAGACGAACTCGACAGCACGGTGTCGACGGTGGAGCTTTCGGAGATGATCGCCGAATCGCTCTCCGAAGGTCTGCTCGATGCTGAGGAGCATGTCCGATTGACCCGGGCCCTGCGGGTTCGCACCCGGGTGGTCGGCGATGTGGCGGTGCCGTTGGCGAAGGTTCATGCGGTCTCGGTGGCGGCGGTCGGCTTCGGGCCCACCATCGGCGCGGTCGAGCAGGCCCTGTCCCAGACCGGCCACTCCCGGTTCCCGGTGGTGGATCGCGACGGCAACTACATCGGGTATCTGCACATCAAGGATGTGCTGGCACTGAGTGATGATCCACACACCGTGATCGACCTGGCGCTGGTGCGCGCACTGCCGCACCTTCCCCGGTCGCTGGGGTTACCGGACGCGCTGTCGCGAATGCGTCGCAGCAATAGCCACCTGGCATTAGTCACTGCTGAAGACGGCAGCGTGGTGGCGTTGGTGGCGCTGGAGGATCTGGTGGAAGACCTGATCGGTAGCATGCGCGCCTGACCGCCGGGGCCGCCGTAGTCGAGGGGAAGTGCCACCCAAAGCTCGTATGATCTGAGCGGCCGTGGGTACCCACCAGAACGGCTCACGGGAACGAAATCCCGTGTGCCCGCGTTGCCAGGGAGCGATTTCCAGCGAACACCGCGCAGCGGCGGCCGAGTCGGCCAGCGCGCCGTGACCTGGCATGGGAGGTCAGCCGGGCTAGGATCATCGGGGCTTGTCGGGCTGCTCGTCGGTAATGTGGCGGTAGCTAATCGGGCCCGGTCCGGCGGAGTTGGTGAGGGGCCAGTACAGGCCATTACGGAGGAGAACAATGACTGATCGCGTGGCTGATCGGGTGACCGAAGGCAACCTGCGCGTCGCTCGGGTGCTGTACGACTTCGTGAACAACGAGGCCCTGCCCGGCACCGGCATCGATCCGGACAGTTTCTGGGCGGGCGTGGACAAGGTGGTCACTGACCTCACTCCGCGCAACCAGGAACTGCTGCTGGCGCGCGACGACTTGCAGGCTCAGATCGACAAGTGGCATCGGCACCGAGTGATCGAGCCACTCGACCCGGAGGCGTACCGCCAGTTCCTCACCGAGATCGGCTACCTGCAGCCGGAACCGGACGACTTCACCATCACCACCTCGGGTGTCGACGACGAGATCACCACCACCGCCGGCCCGCAGCTGGTGGTGCCGGTGCTCAACGCGCGGTTCGCGCTGAACGCCGCCAACGCCCGATGGGGGTCGCTCTATGACGCCCTCTACGGCACCGACGTCATCCCGGAAGACAACGGCGCGGAGAAGGGCTCGAGCTACAACAAGGTGCGCGGCGACAAAGTCATTGCCTATGCCCGCGAGTTTCTCGACGGTGCCGTGCCGCTCGCGTCGGGTTCGTGGGTCGATGCGACGGGTCTGAGCATCGAGGACGGCCAGTTGCAGATTGTGCTCGGGGGGGACTCGACCGGGTTGGCCAGCCCGGAGAAGTTCCTCGGGTACCGCGGCGAGCTGGGCTCCCCCAACTGGTCGGTGTTGCTGGTCAACCATGGGCTACACATCGAGATCCTGATCGACCCGGAATCGCCGGTCGGCAAGACCGACGCCGCCGGCATCAAGGACGTGGTGCTTGAATCGGCGATCACCACGATCATGGACTTCGAGGACTCGGTGACTGCGGTCGACGCGGACGACAAGGTGCTCGGCTATCGCAATTGGCTCGGCCTGAACAAGGGTGACCTGAGCGAGGAAGTCAATAAGGACGGCAAGACCTTCTCCCGCAAGCTCAACGCGGACCGCACCTACACCACACCTGACGGCGGTGAACTCACGCTGCCCGGACGCAGCCTGATGTTCGTTCGCAATGTCGGCCATCTGATGACCAACGATGCGATTGTCGACAACGATGGCAACGAGGTGCCCGAGGGCATTCAGGACGCGTTGTTCACCGGTCTTACCGCGATCCACGGGCTCAAGACCGGAGACGACAACGGCCCGTTCGCCAACAGCCGCACCGGCTCGGTCTACATCGTGAAGCCCAAGATGCATGGTCCTGAGGAAGTCGCGTTCACCTGTGAGCTGTTCAGCCGCGTCGAAGATGTCCTCGGGGTGCCGCAGGGCACGCTCAAGGTCGGGATCATGGACGAGGAACGCCGCACCACGGTCAACCTCAAGGCGTGCATCAAAGCGGCCGCCGACCGTGTCGTCTTCATCAACACCGGCTTCCTCGACCGCACCGGCGACGAGATCCACACCTCGATGGAGGCCGGGCCGATGATCCGCAAGGGTGCGATGAAGGGCACCACGTGGATCAAGGCGTACGAAGACGCCAACGTCGACGCCGGGCTTGCCACCGGGTTCAAGGGGAAAGCTCAGATCGGCAAGGGTATGTGGGCGATGACCGAACTGATGGCCGACATGGTCGAGCAGAAGATCAGCCAGCCCAAGGCGGGCGCCACCACCGCGTGGGTGCCCTCGCCGACCGCGGCCACGCTGCACGCTATGCACTACCACCAGGTCGACGTGGGTGCGGTGCAGGCCGAGCTCGAGGGCAAGTCCCGCACGAGCATCGAGGAGTTGCTCACCATTCCGCTGGCCAAGGAACTGGCCTGGGCTCCAGAGGAGATCCGCGAGGAGGTCGACAACAACTGCCAGTCCATCCTCGGCTATGTGGTGCGCTGGGTCGAAGCCGGCGTCGGTTGCTCAAAGGTGCCCGACATCCACAACGTGGCGCTGATGGAAGACCGTGCCACCCTGCGCATCTCGAGTCAGCTGCTGGCCAACTGGCTGCGCCACGGCGTGATCACCAGCGAGGACATCCGGGCCAGCCTGGAACGGATGGCGCCGCTGGTGGACAAGCAGAACGAGGGTGACCGGTCCTACCGCCCGATGGCACCCAACTTCGACGACAGCATCGCCTTCCTGGCTGCCGAGGAACTCATCCTGTCCGGGGGCCAACAGCCCAACGGTTACACAGAGCCGATTCTGCACCGCCGCCGTCGGGAGTTTAAGGCACGCGCCGGTGCGTGATTTCCGCTTGATCGGGGAAGATCGGCATGGGTAGGCACAGCAGGCCCGATTCCGAAGATTCCGCCCCCGAGCCATTTGACGCGTACGACGCGGATCATCAGGAGCCAGGGTCCGAGGAAGACGACTACAACGACTACCCGGATATAAACCAGCCGGCGGAGCCTCCGAGCGCGGGCCAATTCGGCACTGACGTG
Source organism: Mycobacterium sp. (assembly GCA_032162865.1). Taxonomy (GTDB): domain Bacteria; phylum Actinomycetota; class Actinomycetes; order Mycobacteriales; family Mycobacteriaceae; genus Mycobacterium. The sequence continues at coordinate 15,693 of JAVROG010000174.1, forward strand.
GGTCATGACGCCGACCGCGGGCAGTACCCCGCCGAGGGTGAGTATGCGGCGCCCGGCGCCGATGACTATCCCGACTTCGGCTGGCGTCCGGCCGACGCGCAGGTCCCCAGCGAGGCCCCTAGCAATACCCCTAGCGCGGAACCGCCGGCGGCTCCCCCGCCTGCGCAGTTTCGAGCCAGTCATCGAGAGACCAGCGAATGGCAGGGTGGACACCGCAGCAAGGGTGGCCGACGCGGTGTGAGCATCGGCGTGATCGCAGCCCTGGTCACCGTGGTTGTCGTCGTTGCCGGGGTGATCGTATGGCAATTCTTCGGGGATGCCTTGTCCCATCGCTCGCACACGGCCGCCGCACGCTGCGTAGGGGGGAAGGACTCGGTCGCCGTGCTCGCCGACCCTTCGATCGTCGAACAGGTCAAAGAGCTCGCCGACAGCTACAACACCACTTCCGCTCCCATCGGTGATCGTTGCGTCGCGGTGACCGTCAAATCGGCTGGCTCCGACGCCGTCATCAGCGGTTTCGTCGGCAAGTGGCCGGCCGAGCTCGGCAGCCAACCTGGCCTGTGGATTCCGGGCAGCTCGATTTCCGCGGCACGGCTATCCGGTGCGGCCGGCCAGAAGACCATCAGTGACAGCCGTTCGCTGGTGACGTCTCCGGTGCTGCTCGCTATGCGGCCCGAGTTCGGGCCGGTGCTGTCCAAACAGAACTGGGCGGCGCTGCCCGGCCTGCAAACCAACCCGAATTCGATGGCCGGCCTCAACTCGCCGACGTGGGGATCACTGCGGCTGGCGCTGCCGGTCACCGGAAATGCCGACGCCTCTTTGCTGGCCGGTGAGGCGATAGCGGCCGCGTCGGCGCCTGCCGGAGCACCGCCGACGGCCGGTGTCGGCGCGGTGCGGACCCTGGTGGGCGGGCAACCCAAACTCGCCGACGACTCGGTGACCGAGGCCATGAACGCGTTGCTCAAACCGGGTGATGCCGCGTCCGCGCCGGTACATGCGGTGGTCACCACTGAGCAGCAGCTGTTTCAACGCGGCCAGTCGACGTCGGATGCCAAGAGCAAGCTGGGATCCTGGACACCGCCTGGGCCGGTCGCGGTGGCCGATTATCCGACGGTGCTGCTCAGCGGTTCCTGGTTGTCGCAGGAACAGACCACGGCGGCCAGCGCCTTCTCCAGATACCTGCACAAGCCGGAGCAACTTGCGCAGCTGGCCAAAGCGGGATTTCGGGTGAGCGACGTCAAGCCACCGAGCAGCCCAGTCACCAGTTTCGCGGCACTGCCCGCCACCTTGTCGGTCGGAGACGACGCTATGCGGGCAACGCTGGCCGACACCTTGGCCACGCCGTCGACCGGAGTGGCCGCGACCATCATGCTCGACCAGTCGTTGCCCAACGACGACGGCGGCGGCAAGACACGGCTTGCCAACGTCATCGCAGCGCTCGGCGGCCAGATCAAGGCGCTGCCGCCCAGCGCGACGATCGGATTGTGGACCTTCGACGGCCATGAGGGTCGGGCGGAAGTGCCGGCCGGGCCGCTGGCCGACCAGGTCAACGGCCAGCCGCGCACGGCGGCGCTGTTGGCCGCCCTGGACAAACAGTATTCATCCGGCGGCGGGGCGGTCTCGTTCACCACGCTGCGCCTGATCTACCAGGAAATGCAGACCAATTATCGTGTCGGCCAAGAGAATTCGATATTGGTGATCACCGCGGGGCCGCACACGGACCAGAGTTTGGACGGTGCCGGGTTGCAGGACTTCATCAAGAAGAGTGCGGACCCCGCAAAACCCTTGGCAGTCAACGTAATCGACTTCGGTGGCGACCCGGATCGGGCCACCTGGGAAGCTGTCGCCCGACTCAGCGGCGGCGGCTACCAGAACCTGGCGACCTCGGCCTCTCCCGAACTCGTCACTGCCGTCAACGGTTTCCTGAGCTGACCGGAAGGGCCGGACAGGGCAATGACTTTGGAGTTCGCACCGGATCCCGAGTTGTATCCGTTCGAGTCACGCTGGTTTGACAGCTCGCGGGGCCGGATTCATTACGTCGACGAGGGAGACGGACCGCCGATCCTGTTCTGCCACGGCAATCCGACGTGGAACTTCCTGTATCGCGACATCATCGTGGCGCTGCGAGACCGCTTCCGCTGCATAGCTCTGGACTACCTCGGCTTCGGCTTGTCAGAGCGCCCGGCTGCTTTCGGGTACAAGATCGACGAACATGCCCGCGTGGTGGGCGAATTCGTCGACCATCTCGGTCTGGACGGCTACCTGACCATGGGCCAGGACTGGGGTGGTCCGATCAGCATGGCGGTCGCGGTCGAGCGTGCCGATCGGGTCCGCGGAGTCGTGTTGGGCAATACCTGGTTCTGGCCGACGGACGACCTCCCCACCAAGATCTTCAGCAAGGTCATGTCCAGTCGCCCGATGCAGTACGCGATCTTGCGGCGAAACTTCTTCGTGGAGCGGTTGATTCCCGCTGGAACCGAATTCCTGCCCAAGGAAGCGGTCATGGAGCATTACCGCCGGGTGCAGCCCGATCCGGCGGCGCGAGTGGGCGTGGCGGAGATGCCCAAGGAAATCTTGGCAGCGCGTCCGCTGCTGGAGCGGCTCGCCCGTGACGTGCCCGCCACGCTCGGCACCAAGCCTGCCCTGGTGGTCTGGGGCATGCGGGATGTCGCCTTCCGTCCAGGCCCGTCGATCCCGCGGATGCGCGCGACATTCAGCGACCTCAAAGTGATCGAACTGCCTACCGCCAAGCACTTCATTCAAGAGGACGCGCCCGAGCGCATCGCCGCAGCGATCATCGACCGCTTCGGGTAGGCCCGAGAAGCTGGGTTAGGCGAACGCCTCGATCGGCGGGCACGAGCAGACCAGATTGCGGTCGCCGTAGGCCCCGTCGATGCGCCGCACCGGTGGCCACACCTTGGGCCGGAACGCCTTGCCCAACGGGTAGGCGGCTTCCTCCCGGGTGTACGGGTGATCCCAGTCCGTCGCAACCAGGCACTCGGCGGTATGGGGCGCACCCCGTAGCGGATTGTCATCCACCGGCCACTGCCCGGAGCCGACGCGGTCGATCTCGCCGCGGATCCCGATCATGGCCTCGCAGAAGGCGTCCACCTCGGCCAGACTCTCGCTCTCAGTGGGTTCCACCATAAGCGTGCCGGCCACCGGGAAACTCATGGTGGGAGCATGAAAACCGTAATCCGCCAACCGCTTTGCGACATCGTCGACGGTCACGCCGGTTGCCTTGGTGATACCACGAAGGTCAAGGATGCATTCGTGAGCGACCATGCCGTTCTCTCCGGTGTAGAGCACCGGGAAGTACTCGTCCAAGCGGCGGGCGATGTAGTTGGCCGACGCAATCGCGGTCAGCGATGCCGCCCGCAGGCCGTCGCCGCCCATCATCCGGATGTACGCCCAGCTGATCGGCAGAATCGAGGCCGACCCGTAGGGCGCCGACGATACCGGATGACCCTGCGGGAGCTCGGAAGCGTACGGGTGACCCGGGAGGAACGGCGCCAGGTGTGAGCGCACCGCGACCGGCCCGACACCCGGGCCACCACCACCGTGTGGGATGCAGAACGTCTTGTGCAGGTTCAGGTGGCTGACGTCGCCGCCGAACTTGCCCGGCCGGGCCAGGCCGACCAACGCGTTGAGGTTGGCGCCGTCGACGTACACCTGGCCGCCGGCGTCGTGCACGGCGGCGCAGATATCCGCGATGTCGTGCTCGTAGACACCGTGGGTGGAGGGGTAGGTGATCATCAGGGTCGACAGCCGCTCGGCATGTTCGCCGACCTTGGCGCGCAGATCGTCGAGGTCGACGTCGCCATTGTTGTGACACGCCACCACCACCACCCGCATCCCCGCCAACGCGGCCGACGCGGCGTTGGTGCCGTGTGCGCTGGACGGGATCAGGCAGATGTCGCGGTGCGGCTCACCGCGGCCCGCGTGGTAGTCGTGGATCGCCAGCAACCCCGCGTACTCCCCCTGCGAACCGGCGTTGGGCTGCAAGGAAACCGCGTCGTAGCCGGTGATCGCGACCAGCCAGGCCTCCAGATCACTGATGAGCCGACGCAGCCCCGGGGTGTCGGATGCGGGAGCAAACGGGTGCTGACGCCCGAATTCGGGCCAGGTCACCGCCTCCATCTCGGCGGCGGCGTTGAGCTTCATGGTGCAGGAACCGAGCGGAATCATGCTGCGGTCCAAGGCGATGTCCTTGTCCGCCAGGGTGCGCAGGTAGCGCATCATCGAGGTCTCGGTGCGGTATTGGCTGAACGCGGGGTGGGTCAGAAAGTCTGATGTGCGCGTGCCGATCTCGGCGACGCGGGCGGGATCGGCGGCTGCGACGGCTGGCGCGTTCAAGGCCGCCAAGACGGCCGTCACGTGCGCTTCGGTGGTGGCTTCGTCGCAGGCCACCGACACGTGGTCGGCGTCGACTCGCCACAGGTTGACGCCGCTGGCCTTGGCCGCCGCCAGCACCTCGTCGGCTCGGCCGGGGACCCGGGCCAGCACCGTGTCGAAGAACGTGTCGTGCACCAGCGCCTCGCCCAGGGCGCCGGCAATGGTCGCGGCGCGGGAATGGACCCGGCGCGCAATGGCGGTCAGCCCGTCGGCCCCGTGATAGCTGGCATACATGGCGGCCATCACCGCCAGCAGCACCTGCGCGGTGCAGATGTTGCTCGTCGCCTTGTCGCGACGGATGTGCTGTTCCCGCGTCTGAAGCGCCAGGCGGTAGGCGTCACTGCCATCCGCGTCCCGGGATACCCCGACCAAGCGGCCCGGCAGCTGACGGGCGTGCTTGGCGTGCACCGCCAGGTATCCCGCGTGCGGGCCGCCGAATCCCATTGGCACACCGAAGCGTTGGGTGGTTCCGAACGCGACGTCGGCGCCAATCTCACCCGGCGGAGTGATCAGCGTCAGTGCTAGCAGATCGGCGCCGATCGCCACGAGCGCTCCGTGATCGTGGGCCTGCCGCACCAGGGGGCTCCAGTCGGTGATCCGGCCGCCGGCCCCGGGCAGTTGGGCGATGACGCCGAAGAATTCTCCCTCCGGCAGACCGTCACGAAGGTCGGCGGTGACGATCTCGATGCCCAATGGCTGTGCGCGGGTGGCCAGCACCGCGGTGGTCTGGGCGAACACGTCCACGTCGACGGCCAACCGGTTACTGGAACCGCGGAATGCCCGATGCATCAGCGTCATTGCCTCGGCGGCCGCGGTTCCCTCGTCGAGCATCGAGGCGTTGGCAATCTCGAGGCCGGTGAGGTCGGTGACCATCGTCTGGAAGTTCAGCAGCGCTTCCAGCCGACCCTGGCTGATCTCGGGCTGGTATGGCGTGTAGGCGGTGTACCAGGCGGGGTTCT
>JAVROG010000175.1:0-3921 GCA_032162865.1 Mycobacterium sp.
TCCCGTGCTGGCTCGTCACGGACCATCGGTCGTTCAATCGCTACGTGGTCGGCGGCCATCTACCGATACCGAAAATCCCTGGGGCGCCGGTGCCCACCGGACGCAAGGTCCCGAAGGCGTGGCTGGAGTCGGGCGTCGTCAAGGCCGCCTCGACCTGGGAGGAAATGGCGGGGAAAATCGGTGTACCGGCACAAGAACTCCGGACCACCGCAACCCGGTTCAACGAACTGGCCCGCGCCGGGCACGATGACGACTTCAACCGCGGCGACAGTGTCTATGACAACTACTACGGCGACCCGACCCTGCCCAACCCCAACCTTTATCCACTGGGTGACCCGCCCTACTACGCGTTCCGCGTTGTGCTCGGGGACCTGGGCACATCGGGTGGTCTGCGTACCGACGAGTTCGCCCGCGTGCTGGGACCGGACGACACCGTGGTGGGCGGACTCTACGCGGTGGGCAATACCTCCGCGCCGGTGATGGGCCGCAGCTATGCCGGCGCCGGGGCCACGATCGGGCCCGCCATGACATTCGGCTTCGTTGCGGCCAAATACCTTGCGGCACAAGGTGCCGCACCAGACGCAAGCTCAACCCCAAACTTTCCTAGGAGGTAAACGATGAAGATCTCGCTTTTCTACGAATTCGCGCTACCGCGGCCGTGGGTTCCTGACGACGAGCGTCAGATGCTGCAGGACTGCCTCGACGAGGTTGAGGCGGCCGATAAGGCCGGCTTTTCCACCGTCTGGCTTACCGAGCACCACTTCCTCGAGGAATACTGTCATTCCACCGCACCGGAGATGTTCCTGGCCGCGGCCAGCCAGCGCACCAAGAACATCCGGCTCGGCTTCGGCATCATGCACCTCCCGCCGGCCGTCAATCATCCCGCCCGGGTCGCCGAACGTATCGCCACCCTGGACCTGATCTCCAACGGGCGAGTCGAATTCGGCACTGGCGAATCATCTTCCGTCGGTGAACTCGGGGGATTCAACATCGACCCCGCCGACAAACGTACGCAGTGGGAGGAGGCGCTCGAAGTCTCCATCCGTTGCATGATCGAGGAACCCTTCTCGGGTTTCAAAGGCCAGCACATCGAGATGCCGGCCCGCAACGTCATTCCCAAGCCGCTGCAGAAGCCACACCCCCCGGTGTGGGTGGCCTGCACCCGACCGGCAAGCGTGCAGATGGCGGCCCAAAAAGCAATTGGTGCCTTGAGTTTCGCGTACACGGGACCGGGCCCGCTGACCGAGCGGGTCAACGGCTACTACAAGGAGTTCGAGGAGAACGGCGTACCCATCACGCCGGCGATCAACCCGAACATCCTGGCCATCGGTGGTGACCTGTCGATGATGGTCGCCAAGACCGATGAGCAGGCACTCGAACGTCTTGGGCAGGGCGGCGGGTTCTTTTCGTTCGGGATCATGCACTACTACATGACCGGCGTGCACACTCCGGGGCGCACCGGCGTCTGGGAGCGCTATCTCGAAGAGGTCGAGAAGGACCCGACCCTGGCGTATGGTCCCGGTCGCGGGGCGATCGGTTCCCCGGCCACCGTGCGGGAGTTCCTGCGCGGCTACGAGGAGAGCGGCGTCGACGAGATCATTCTGCTGCTCAACCCGCGCAGTCATGAGGGCACCATGGAGTCCATTGAGCTGATGGGCAAAGAGGTGTTGCCCGAGTTCATCGAGCGCGATCAAAAGGCGGTCGCCGAAAAAGCCGTGCGGCTCGCACCGGTCATCGAGAAGGTGGAGGCGCGCCGGCCTGAATCGACGGTGCCACCGTTCGACGAGCACTACTCCTTCGGGGGTCTGCCGACCGGGCGTGGCGGTAAGTTCACTGCCAGTGAGATTCCTGAGGCGATGGCCGAGATCAACGAGGGCCGGGTGCAGGCGGCGCAGCGGTTGAAGGAGCAGGGCAAGTGACATCGGAAGCCAGCTAACCGCTGGTGGGAATCGACGAACTGTGGCGCTACGACGGTCGCCGAGCCGTGGTGACCGGGTGTGCGTCGGGCATCGGCGCCCACCTGGTGCACCAACTCAGCGAGCTTGGGGCAGAGGTGGTCGGACTGGACAAACGCCGACCGGCCGTCGAAGTCAACGACTTTCACGAGGTTGACCTTTCGGATCCGGCGTCGATCGATCAGGCCGTCGCGTCCATCGCCGGGCCCGTCGATGCGCTGTTCAACGTCGCCGGGGTCTCCTCGGGGATCGGCGACCCGCTACTGGTCGCCACGATCAATTTCCTTGGGCTGCGGCACTTTACCGAGGCGCTGATTCCCAGGATGGCACCGGGGTCTTCGATCGTGAGCGTGTCATCACTGGCGGCGGCGGCATACCGTGAGCATCAAAGGGAGGTTGCACCTCTGTTGCACACCATGACGATGCCGGAAGGGATCGCCTGGTGTGCGCAACATCGAGACGCGCTGGGCACCGGCTACCAATTGTCCAAGGAAGCAATCATCCTCTACACGATGCGCAGTGCGACGCCACTTGGCGAGCGCGGCATCCGGATCAACTGCACCGGACCTGGAGTGACGGAAACCCCGATACTCGACCAGCTGCGGACGGCCTATGGTCAGGGCTTCCTGGACGACATCCCTAAGCCCTTGGGCCGGGTGTCGGACCCCGCCGAGCAGGCCTCGGTGTTGGTCTTCTTGAATAGTGCTGCGGCCGGCTACATCACGGGCCAGATCGTCTGGGTCGACGGAGGCAACGTGGCTGCGGCGATCGCTCGTGAGATCGAGGAAGGATAGCCACCGTGGCCGGCATGTCAGAGTTTCGTCAAGTGGCCCGCGATGTCAGCAATTGGGGGCGCTGGGGTGACGCTGATGAACTCGGCACCCTGAACTTCATCACCGCGAACAAGGTCCAGCAGGGTGCGAGTCTGGTTCAACACGGCAAGGTGTTCCCGCTCGGCGTTGACTTCGGCGCGTCGGGCCCGCAGGGCGCATTCGAATTTCGACACAATCCCGTCCACATCATGACCGTGGACGGTGGCGACGTGAACACGCTGGCCAAGTACGGGCCGATGTGGCCGCGCAACCCGGTCGCACAGCAGCTGAGTGGTTACATGCCCGCCGACAACCCGTTTCGGTTCAACGACGACATCATCATCATGCAGCTGCAGGCGGCCAGCCAGTGGGATGCGATGGCCCATGTCTACTACGACGACCATCTGTACAACGGTTTCCCGGCGGATTCGGTCACCAGCCTGGGCGCCTACCACTGCGGCATCGACAAGGTCGACGTCAAGGGCATCACGTCCCGGGGCGTGCTGCTGGACCTGGTTCGCCACCGCGGGGCCGACGTCTTCCTCGAAGCCGGGAATCCGATCTTGCCCGAAGAACTCGACGAGGTGGCGCGTGCTCAGGGCGTGACGATCGGGCGGGGCGACATCGTGTTGATCCGAACCGGTTGGTGGACAAACTTTCTCATGACCGGCAACAAGACAGAAGGCTATTCCGGGCTGGACTGGCAATGTGCCCGGTGGCTGCATGATCACGAGATCGCCGCGGTCGCCGCGGACAACCTCCTGGTGGAAGACCAGGAATCCGGGGTCGACGGGTTGACTTTCCCGCTGCACCTACTGTGCCTGCGCGACATGGGGATGATGTTCGGCGAGTACTGGGATCTCACGGCGCTCGCAGCGGATTGCGCCGCTGACGGCGTCTACGAGTTCCAGCTCGTCGCCCCGCCGCTGCGCGTGGTTGGCGCCGTAGGCTCTCCGGTGAATCCGATCGCGATCAAGTGATGGGAATGCGCCGCAGAACCATAGAGGTCGACGGCCTGGTCACGAGTTATCTAGAGGCTGGCGACGGCGATCCGGTGGTGCTGCTGCACGGCGGCGAGTTCGGCGCCAGTGCCGAGCTTGGCTGGGAGCGCAACATCGAGGCGCTCGCGGCGCGGCACCGAGTGCTCGCACCGG
>JAVROG010000176.1:0-4864 GCA_032162865.1 Mycobacterium sp.
TCGCAGCTACCAGTGGCTTGATGGTGCGTGCCAGCGCGGTCACATTGGCGGAGTTGCCTGCTGGGCCAAAGGCACCCCGGGGGATCCGTCCGGAGTCGACGTCGCCCTCCGGACCGCTCTTGAAGGCGGACGCCGTCGAGTTGGCCAGTTCGGGCAGCGCGTACGGCAGCGGCAGGTCCGGCACGAAGCTGCGGATACAATCGCCACCCTCGCGTTTGGCGGCATACATGGCCAGGTCAGCGTGCCGGAGCAGCTCATCGAGGGTGCAGTCCGACTCGGCGGCAGCCACCGTGAATCCGATGCTCGGACGTACCGCTAGCGGAACGCCGTCGATCACGATCTCCGGATCGAACGAGTCGAGGACTCGTTGTGCCGCCGCCTCCGAATCCTCGACAGGACCTTCGATCAGGACGGCGAATTCGTCACCACCGAGCCGCGCGACTGTGCCCGCGTCACCCAGGGCAGTTGTCAGCCGCCCGGCAACCCGGACGAGAAGTTCGTCGCCGGCCGGATGGCCCAGGGCGTCGTTGACCGACTTGAAGTTGTCCAGGTCGAGGCACATCACCGCAATCGGCGACGCGTCCTGACGGCGACGGGCGATGGCTTGTTCCAGGCTGTGCAGGAAGTTGGCTCGGTTGGCCAGGCCGGTCATGCTGTCCCGGAAGGCTTCCTGGGCCACGTCAGTCAGCAAGCCCTGGTTTTCGACCAGCACCACCAGCTGTCGGGCCAGCACCGCGACCACCAGAATCCCCAGGCCAACCAGCAACGGTCCGTGCCGCATCATGCGCAGTGCATGGCCCAACCCGACGGCGGCGGCCAACAGCAGCGGAAGGTACGGCAACCACAGGCGCAAACGCGAGGTGATATCTGCCTGTGCCGCCGCTGGGGGAGACTCTTGGGCGCTCACCAGGCCGGCCAGGGCCACCATGCCCAATCCGGCCACCCGGCTCACGTCGACCAGCTCGCCCGTGTGGTAGCTGCCGACCCCGGTCTGGAACACCACCAACATGTCTGCGACACCGATCGTCACGACTCCGGCGGCCATCAAGGTCATGCTTCGCCGCCCGCCGGGACGGCCCCGCGACAACACCAGGATCGCCGTCGTCATGAGGGACACGTCGGCAAAGATGTGTACGACGGTCGCGGGCCCGGAGCTGCTCTTCTCGCGCAACAGTCTGTCCAGGACGAACGCCCACGAGGCGACGAACAACGAGGTCGCGACGATGATTCCGTCGAGGACCAGTCGCCAGATGTTATGACCAACGGGGTTGCTCAGCAGTAGCAAACACGCGAAGGCGCCAATCGGATACAGCAGCAGCACAATCTCGGCTGCCGCCGGATGACTGGCGTGGTCGAGGTCCGGACGCACGTCGTACACCGCCCAGATGAACTCGCCGACCGCCCAGCCCGCGAGGGCCACCGTCATGGCCAGCCATCCGGCTCTACGGCGCCCAAGGGAATGGCGGGCGGCCCTCCCGGCGCACCCGCTCGCGAACGCCAGACAGATCAGCGTCACAGCCTGGTCGACCGGCCGAGTGGCAACGGCGCCGTGCCACCTGAACAACGACGAAGCCGCGACCAGTGCCGCTGCCAAGCCATATCCGCCGATGACAGAACAGCTGATGCCCATGGTCAGCCCAGAAAGCGGGCACGGCAGTCCCGTCCAGCGCTTCATTCTCCGCTCCAGCTCGCGCGCATGTTTATGTCGGCGAAAAATTAGGAAGCTTCACCGCGCGCCTTAACAGAATAAACCGCTTGGCGGGGTTCGGCTGTACTAGCGGTCTATTGAGCCGCGTTGTCACGGTCTGCTGGTATGACTAGTCGCCGCGCTGGGCGCAGACTCAGACCGGACATCAGCCCAGTCCTACTGACCTGCGTCGATCCGTGCCAGCGCCTCCCGCAGGATCCGTCCGGTGGCTTCCCGGTCCGGGTCCCGGCGCAGCAGCAGACCCTTGGCGACGGAGAGCTTGTCGCCGTCGCGCCTGGGCAGCACGTGCAGGTGAATGTGGGACACCGTCTGAAAGGCTGCGCGGCCGTCATTGATGCCGACGTTCGTGGCGTCGGCCAGTTCGCTGGCGCGAGCCGCCCGCGCGACGCGTTGGCCGATGGTGATCATGCCGGCCAGCGTCTCTGCCGGGGTGTCGGTGAGGTCGACGCTGTGCTTCTTGGGAATCACCAGCGTGTGGCCGCGGGTAAATGGCCGGATGTCGAGGATCGCCAGATAGCTGTCGTCTTCGTAGATCCGGATGGCCGCAGCTTCACCGGTTGCGATCGCACAGAACACGCAGGACATCTCGCCACCGTACTGGGCCGCGGCGGGTCACCACCACGGGTGAAGCCGGGCGCGGCGGGTCACCACCGTGGGCGGGGATGACGGAGCGGGATACGCTGCGGCAGTGGACTCTAGGGAACTCGCGTTCGCTGGTGCGGCCGAACAGGCGCGAATGCTGGCCGCCGGCGAAGTCACCGCCCCGGTGCTGCTCGAGGTCTATCTGGAGCGGATCGAGCGGCTGGACAGCGAACTGCGCGCCTACCGTGTGGTGCGGTATGACGGTGCCCGGGTGGAAGCGGAGAAGGCCCAGCAACGTATCGACGCGGGCGAGCGGCGACCACTTCTCGGCGTGCCGATTGCGATCAAGGATGACGTCGACGTCGCTGGTGAGGTGACCACGTACGGCAGCGGCGCGCACGGGCCGGCCGTGACCGACGACGCCGAGGTGGTCCGCCGACTACGTGCGGCGGGTGCGGTCATCATCGGCAAGACCGCCGTCCCAGAGCTGATGATCATGCCTTTCACCGAGTCTCTGACGTTCGGCGCCACCCGCAACCCGTGGAACCCCCGGCGCACACCGGGCGGCAGCAGCGGCGGCAGCGCCGCCGCGGTCGCGGCCGGTCTGGCCGCGGTGGCGCTGGGATCCGATGGCGGCGGGTCGATTCGCATTCCATCCACCTGGTGTGGCCTGTTCGGACTGAAACCGCAGCGCGACCGGGTCTCGTTGGAGCCACACGATGACGCGTGGCAGGGACTCAGTGTCAACGGTCCTATTGCGCGATCAGTGATGGACGCGGCGTTGATGCTTGATGCGACGACGACGGTGCCCGGTCCGGAGGGCGAGTTCGCCGCGGCGGCGGCCCGGCGGCCCGGACAGCTGCGAATTGCCTTGAGTACCAAGGTGCCAACGCCAATGCCCGTGCGGGTTGGCAAGGCGCAGTTGACGGCGGTGGAGCAGGCGGGTGCCTTGCTGCGCGATCTCGGCCATCAGGTGATCGTCCGCGATCCGCACTATCCCGCCTCGCTCTACGCAAATTTTCTGCCCCGATTCCTGCGCGGTATCAGCGACGACGCGGACGCTCAGGCTCATCCCGAGCGGCTCGAACCGCGGACCCGCAACATTGCCCGCCTCGGTTCGTTTTTCTCCGATCGGCGGATGCAGGCATTGCGTACCGCCGAGGCCGGGTTGAACACACGGATCCAGTCGATCTTTGACGACGTCGATGTGGTCGTCACGCCGGGCACCGCCGCCGGCCCGTCCCGCATCGGCGCATACCGCCGCCGGGGCGGCGTGTCGACATTGCTGCTCGTTGCGCAGCGGGTCCCGTACCAGCAGATCTGGAATCTGACCGGCCAACCGGCAGCGGTGGTGCCGTGGGACTTCGACGACGACGGCCTGCCGATGTCGGTCCAATTGGTCGGCCGGCCGTATGACGAGGCGACGCTGCTGTCGCTGTCCGCGCAGATCGAAGCGGCCAGACCGTGGGCGCAACGGCGACCGCCGGTGTCATGACCACGGCGTCTCGCGAATGACGGCCCAAGCCGCCAGCTTCGCGGCGCCCGGGATCGCGTTGGCCGGACTCGTCGACGGCAGCCGCTGGTAACTGGTCGCTGCGCCGGGCGTCGCGGCGGCTTGATGGCGTTCAAATAGCTCGGCCGCCTTGGCGCCGTTGAAGTACACCCGTGTGATGTTCGGGTGCTCGGCGAACAGTGCGGCAAAGTCGTTGACCACCAAGCTTTTCGGGTCAATCGCTGAGTCCGCGCTGCCGACCCGACGGCAACCGCCCAGTACGTCCCACAACGCGATGCCGTGGGACTGCAGGGCCGCCAGCCGTCGGGCATAGTCTGCTGCGCAGTCGAATCCGAAGACGTTCCCGACGATGGGCCAGAAGGCATTGTGCGGATTGGCGTAGTACTGGCCGTCGGCCAACGACCGGACGCTCGGAAAGGAGCCCAGGATCAGCACGCGGGCACGCGCGTCGATGACCGGCGGAAGTCCCCGCAGCAGCGGTGTGGTCATCACCTACACATGATCGCGCGTCCGCGCCTTAACGTGGACGCGTGGCAGATCATGCGGACGACGCGCCCGAGCCGGTCGATGCAAACATCGACGACCTCCTCGACGGACTCGAGGGCCCAGCGCGCTCCGAGCGCGCCGAACTCGTGACGTGGCTGCTCGAGCAGGGAATCGCGGCGGAGGAGATTCGGACGACCGATTCGCCGTTGCTGCTGGCTTCTCGCCATCTCATCGGCGATGACGGCACTTACGTGTCTACTCGAGAGACGAGTGAGAGTCACGGCATCGACATGGAGTTGCTGCAGCGCGTCCAGCGCGCCATTGGTCTGGCCAGGGTCGACGACCCGGACGCAGCCATCCACATGCGCGCCGACGGCGAGGCCGCTGCATACGCGCAAAAGTTCGTCGACGTGGGGCTCTCTCCCGATCAAGTGGTGGCCGTCGTGCGCGTGCTCGCCGAAGGCTTATCTCACGCGGCCGAAGTCATGCGCTACACCGCACTGGCGGCGATTCTGCGCCCCGGGGCCACCGAGCTGCAGATCGCTCAGGGGTCGAAGGCGCTGGTCGGCCAGATC
>JAVROG010000177.1:0-10943 GCA_032162865.1 Mycobacterium sp.
TCACCCAGGCCGACTTGCACTACGTCGGATCGGTGACCATCGACGCCGATCTGATGGATGCCGCCGACCTGCTCGAAGGCGAACAGGTCACCATTGTCGACATCGACAACGGCGCCCGGCTGGTCACTTACGCGATCACCGGCGAGCGTGGCACCGGGGTGATCGGGATCAACGGTGCCGCAGCACATCTCATTCATCCCGGCGACCTGGTGATTCTGATCGCTTACGGGACCATGGAAGACGCCGAAGCGCGCGCCTACAAACCGCGGATCGTGTTCGTCGACGCCCGGAACCGGCAGATCGACCTCGGGAACGACCCGGCCTTCGTGCCGGACGGATTTGATGAGCTGCTCGACCCGCGGATCGGTGTGCGATAACCGTGCTGCTGGCGATCGACGTCCGCAACACCCACACCGTCGTCGGCTTGTTGTCCGGCGCCAAAGAACACGCAAAAGTGGAGCAGCAGTGGCGGATACGGACTGAATCCGAAGTCACTGCAGACGAACTAGCGCTCACCATCGACGGTCTGATCGGCGAGGATGCCGAGCGGCTCACTGGGGCCGCGGCGCTGTCTACGGTTCCATCGGTGCTGCACGAGGTGCGGGTCATGCTCGATCAGTACTGGCCATCGGTCCAGCACGTGCTGATCGAGCCGGGAGTGCGTACCGGCATCCCGTTACTGGTCGACAACCCGAAAGAGGTTGGCGCCGACCGAATCGTGAACTGCCTGGCGGCATTTCACAAGTTCGGTAAGGCCGCTATCGTCGTCGACTTCGGGTCGTCCATCTGCGTGGATGTGGTCTCGGCCAAGGGGGAGTTCCTCGGCGGCGCCATCGCGCCGGGTGTGCAAGTTTCCTCGGATGCCGCGGCGGCGCGCTCAGCGGCCCTGCGTCGGGTCGAGCTGACCCGACCCCGCTCGGTGGTAGGCAAGAACACCGTGGAATGCATGCAGGCCGGTGCGGTGTTCGGCTTTGCCGGTCTGATCGACGGCCTGGTCGGCCGAATCCGCGATGACGTCAGCGGCTTCTCGAGCGACGACGATGTCGCCGTCGTGGCCACCGGACACACCGCGCCGTTGCTGCTGCCCGAACTGCACACCGTCGAGCACTACGACCAGCATTTGACCCTGCAAGGTCTGCGGCTGGTCTTCGAACGCAACCGGGATACCGAGCGCAGCCGGCTGAAGACCGCGCGCTGACACGCGCTCGGAATGAATTGATTTAAGCTGGCACGTCGTGAGTGCCGCCGATCGAGACCTAGACGAGGACCTTCCCGAGCAGTTCCGGATCCGACGGGACAAGCGCGCTCGCCTGCTGGCGGAGGGCCACGACCCGTACCCGGTCGCGATTGCGCGCACGCACACCCTGGCCGAGGTCCGCGCTGCCTATCCAGATCTGCCCATCGACACAGCTACCGACGACATCGTCGGTGTCGCGGGCCGAGTCGTCTTCGCGCGCAACACCGGGAAATTGTGTTTCGCGACACTGCAGGACGGCGACGGCACCCAACTGCAGGCGATGGTCAGCCTCGACAAAGTTGGTCAGGCATCGCTGGACGAATGGAAGGTCGACGTCGACCTCGGTGACATCGTCTATGTGCACGGCACCGTAATAAGTTCACGGCGCGGTGAACTCTCCGTGTTGGCCGATTCCTGGCAGATGGCCGCAAAGTCACTCCGGCCACTGCCGGTCGCCCATAAGGAGATGAGCGAAGAAGCGCAGGTGCGGCAGCGTTATGTCGACCTGATCGTCCGTCCGCAGGCGCGCGCGGTGGCCCGGCAGCGTATAGCCGTTATCCGCGCCATTCGAAATTCACTAGAACGCCGCGGGTTCCTCGAAGTTGAAACGCCGATGCTGCAGACGTTGGCCGGTGGCGCGGCGGCCCGACCGTTCGTCACCCATTCCAATGCGCTCGACATCGACCTTTACCTGCGTATCGCGCCGGAACTGTTCCTCAAACGCTGCATCGTCGGTGGTTTTGACAAGGTGTACGAGTTAAATCGGGTGTTCCGAAACGAAGGAACCGATTCTACGCATTCACCGGAATTTTCCATGTTGGAGACCTACCAGACCTACGGGACCTACGACGATTCGGCGATCGTCACCCGAGAGATTATTCAAGAGGTAGCCGACGACGCGATCGAGACCAGACAACTACCGATGCCGGATGGCAGCGTCTACAACATCGACGGAGAATGGGCAACTCTGCAGATGTATTCCTCTCTGTCTGATGCACTGGGTGAAGAGATCACGCCGGAGACCTCGGTCGAACGCTTACGCGCGATAGCAACCCAACTGGACGTAGAGATTCTCGACAACCGTGGCTTTGGTCACGGCAAACTCGTGGAGGAACTCTGGGAGCACACTGTGGGTAACAAGCTGACCGCGCCCACATTTGTCAGGGATTTCCCAGTAGAGACAACACCATTGACACGCCAGCACCGCAGCATCCCCGGGGTAACCGAAAAGTGGGATCTCTATCTGCGTGGAATGGAGCTCGCGACTGGGTACTCCGAGTTAACCGACCCGGTAGTACAACGAGAGAGATTTGCTGACCAGGCGCGTGCGGCGGCTGCAGGCGATGACGAAGCGATGAAACTTGACGAGGATTTTCTCGCCGCGATGGAGTTCGGGATGCCGCCGTGCACCGGAACGGGAATGGGTGTCGACCGATTGTTGATGTGTTTGACTGGGCTGTCAATTCGGGAGACTGTTTTGTTCCCGATTGTTCGACCGCACTCCAACTGAACAACGCAAGTTGTCGCCAGATTGAGGATTCTTCAGTCTTATGGCACATTAGTAAGTAGGGAATCTTTCCAAACTGGATCTGTAACTGCTCAGGATGAAACGCGAGGGTAAGCCGATGGCGAAAAAAGTGACCGTCACCTTGGTCGATGATTTCGACGGTGCCGGCGCCGCCGACGAAACGGTCGAATTCGGACTCGACGGAGTGACCTATGAGATCGATCTTTCGAGTAAGAATGCGGCCAAACTGCGCAACGACCTGAAGCAATGGGTAGCAGCAGGGCGCCGTGTCGGCGGTAGGCGACGCGGGCGTTCGGGCTCGGGCCGCGGCCGTGGCGCGATCGACCGCGAGCAGAGCGCGGCGATCCGGGACTGGGCGCGCCGCAACGGCCACAACGTGTCGACCCGCGGCCGCATCCCGGCCGACGTGATCGACGCCTTCCACGCCGCGAGCTAGACCCGCAGTTGCCGGCGCTCGGGCTGAAAAGTCTGGGCGCCGGCTTTATGCTTTTCGCTTGTGGCGAACTGATCGCCTACGGGCGCCGGAAACGTATTAGGGCTTTTCCTCGTTGTTCTGTTGCGCTTTGACACCGCAGCGCACTGCGAGGTTAGGAACCCTGGCAGGCCGACCATTACAGTGGACGGCAGGTACGCGGTGTCGGCCCAGGCGCCGACAACAGCTGGCAAAGCCGGAGTGCCGAATGGCGAGGGAGAGCAGGTAACCGCCCATGTTCGAGAGATTTACCGACCGTGCCCGCAGGGTCGTCGTCCTGGCGCAAGAAGAAGCCCGGATGCTCAACCACAACTACATCGGCACCGAGCACATCCTGCTGGGTCTTATCCACGAAGGCGAAGGCGTCGCAGCCAAGTCACTCGAGTCGCTGGGAATCTCGCTGGAAGGCGTGCGCAGCCAAGTCGAGGAGATCATCGGCCAGGGCCAGCAGGCGCCGTCCGGGCACATCCCGTTCACCCCGCGCGCCAAGAAGGTTCTCGAGCTGAGCCTGCGCGAGGCGCTGCAGCTTGGCCACAACTACATCGGCACCGAGCACATTCTGCTGGGCCTCATCCGTGAGGGTGAGGGCGTGGCGGCGCAGGTGCTGGTCAAGTTGGGCGCCGAACTGACCCGGGTGCGCCAGCAGGTGATCCAACTGCTGTCCGGCTACCAGGGCAAGGAAGCTGCCGAAGCCGGCACCGGTGGTCGTGGCGGCGAGTCCGGCTCCCCTTCCACGTCACTGGTCCTCGATCAGTTCGGCCGCAACCTGACGGCCGCCGCGATGGAGGGCAAGCTGGACCCGGTCATCGGTCGCGAGAAGGAAATCGAGCGGGTGATGCAGGTATTGAGCCGGCGCACCAAGAACAACCCGGTGCTGATCGGCGAGCCCGGCGTCGGCAAGACCGCCGTCGTGGAAGGCCTGGCACAAGCCATCGTGCACGGCGAGGTGCCCGAGACACTCAAGGACAAGCAGCTCTACACGCTGGACCTGGGATCGCTGGTCGCGGGCTCCCGCTACCGCGGTGACTTCGAGGAACGCCTGAAGAAGGTGCTCAAGGAGATCAACACCCGCGGCGACATCATCCTGTTCATCGACGAGCTGCACACCCTGGTCGGTGCCGGTGCTGCCGAGGGCGCGATCGATGCCGCCAGCATCCTCAAGCCGAAGCTGGCCCGTGGGGAGCTGCAGACCATTGGCGCCACCACGCTCGACGAATACCGCAAGTACATCGAGAAGGACGCCGCGCTGGAGCGCCGGTTCCAGCCGGTGCAGGTGGGCGAGCCGACCGTGGAGCACACCATCGAGATCCTCAAGGGTCTGCGGGACCGCTACGAGGCCCACCACCGGGTGTCGATCAGCGACTCCGCGATCGTGGCCGCAGCGACACTGGCCGACCGCTACATCAACGACCGGTTCCTGCCGGACAAGGCGATCGACCTGATCGACGAGGCGGGTGCCCGGATGCGGATTCGCCGGATGACCGCACCGCCAGACCTGCGCGAGTTCGACGAGAAGATCGCCGACGCCCGCCGGGAGAAGGAGTCGGCGATCGACGCCCAGGACTTCGAGAAGGCGGCGAGCCTGCGCGACCGGGAGAAGCAACTGGTCGCCCAACGCGCAGAACGCGAAAAGCAGTGGCGCTCAGGGGATCTCGACGTAGTTGCCGAAGTTGACGACAACGAGATCGCCGAGGTGCTGGGTAACTGGACCGGTATCCCGGTGTTCAAGCTCACCGAGGCCGAGACCACGCGACTGCTGCGCATGGAGGACGAGATCCACAAGCGGATCATCGGCCAGGTCGATGCCGTCAAGGCCGTCTCCAAGGCGATCCGCCGTACCCGTGCCGGGTTGAAAGACCCCAAGCGCCCGTCTGGCTCGTTCATCTTCGCCGGCCCCTCCGGGGTCGGTAAGACCGAACTCTCCAAGGCGCTGGCCAACTTCCTGTTCGGCGACGACGACGCGCTCATCCAGATCGACATGGGTGAGTTCCACGACCGGTTCACCGCGTCGCGGCTGTTCGGCGCTCCGCCGGGATATGTCGGCTACGAAGAGGGCGGCCAACTTACCGAGAAGGTGCGGCGCAAGCCGTTCTCAGTGGTGCTGTTCGACGAGATCGAGAAGGCGCACCAGGAGATCTACAACAGCCTGTTGCAGGTTCTCGAGGATGGCCGGCTCACCGACGGGCAGGGTCGCACGGTGGACTTCAAGAACACTGTGCTGATCTTCACGTCGAACCTCGGCACCTCCGACATCTCTAAGCCCGTGGGCCTCGGCTTCAGCAAGACCGGTGGTGACAACGACTACGAGCGGATGAAGCAGAAGGTCAACGACGAGCTGAAGAAGCACTTCCGCCCGGAGTTCCTCAACCGCATCGACGACATCATCGTCTTCCACCAGTTGACTCGCGACGAGATCATCCAGATGGTCGACCTGATGATCGCCCGGGTCGGCAACCAGCTCAAGACCAAAGACATGGCGATGGAGCTGACCGACAAGGCGAAGGCGTTGCTGGCCAAGCGCGGCTTCGACCCGGTGCTGGGTGCCCGCCCGTTGCGGCGCACCATCCAGCGCGAGATCGAGGACCAGCTGTCCGAGAAGATCCTCTTCGACGAGGTCGGTCCGGGACAGATCGTCACCGTCGACGTGGAGAACTGGGACGGCGAAGGCGCCGGCGAGGATGCAGTGTTCACCTTCGTCGGAACGCGCAAGCCGCCGGCCGATACCGACTTGGCGAAGGCCGGCGCGGGCGGCCCCGGGACGTCCGGGTAGGCAGGGGAGTGTTTGCAATCGAAGGGTATAGCCATCCGGCTGTACCCTTCGATTTAGAAGGAGTTGATGATGGCGAATTCTCAGGTGGCGCAGGCCGGTTCGGTCGATCTGTCGGCAGCGAATGCGGCGCTGTGGTTGACGGCAACCACGGTGTTGGCGCTGTTGGCGATCTACTTCGTCGGGGTCGACCAGGGTGCGGTATCGCTGTTCGGCAGCGATACGCACGTGCACGAGTTCTTCCACGACGCAAGGCATCTGCTCGGCTTCCCCTGCCACTGATCGCCAGTCGTGGAGAAGCGTCTGATTGCGCGCGGTCTGCTGGCGGGTGCGGTGGGCGCAGTGCTGGCATTTGTCTTCGCTCGGCTGTTCGCTGAACCCGTTATCGGCCGCGCAATCGAATTCGAGGACGGCCGCACCGAAGTCGCGCACGCCCAGGGTGTGCACGAACACGGTGCGGAGCTGTTCTCCCGCGGCGTACAGGGCAATGCCGGATTGGGCTTCGGCGTGCTGGTTTTCGGCATCGCGATCGGCGCCTTGTTCGCGGTGGCGTTCTGCGTCGCCTTCGGACGCGCCAAAACTGCTGAGCCACGCGCCTTTTCGCTGCGCCTCGCGGCAGTGGCCTTCACCGCAGTGTATCTGGTGCCGTTTGTGAAGTACCCGCCCGATCCGCCGGCCGTCGGTCAGGCAGACACCATCGGATCACGCACCCTGTGGTATCTGGTGATGGTGCTGATATCGGTCGCGGCCGCGATCGGCGCGGTCTGGCTGGCCAGGCGGTTGTCAGACCGTCTCGGCGGGTTCAATGCCGGACTGGCCGCGGCCGGTGGCTACGTCGTGGCGGTCGCGCTGGTCATGCTGGCGTTGCCGACGTTGGACGAGATCCCCGGACCGATGCGCAATGCCGCCGGGGCGATCGTCTATCCCGGTTTCCCCGCCGACGTTCTCTACGAGTTCAGGCTGGTGTCGCTGGTTACGCAGCTGGTGCTGTGGGGGAGTATCGCGCTGGTGTTTGCCGCGCTGGCCGGCAGGTTGCTCGGTGAGCGGACGGCGGTGAGCAGGACGGCGTGACCGACGTCCATCGGCTCACCCTGGTGTCGCACGCGATGACCGCTGCGATGGCGGCCGGGCGCTTCCCCGCCGACGAACCGCTGAGCGACATCGGCCGGCGGCAGACCGAAGCCGCTGCGCACCGTGATGTCGGGGGTGAGGTCCGCCATCTCACGGCACCCGAGCAGCGTGCCCGACAGACCTCCGAGCTGTTGGGGCTCCAGGCGTGCACAGATGTCCGCTTGGCCGACCTCGATTGCCGAGGCTGGCGCGGCCAGCCGCTGGCCGGCATCGGTCCAGCAGAGCTGCAGCGGTGGCTCACCGATCCGGCCGCGGCGCCCCACGGCGGCGAGTCGATCGTCGAGCTGACCGACCGGGTGGCGGGTTGGCTGAAGTCTTTGACCGACAACGCAACACGGACGATCGCGGTGACACATCCGGCGGTGGTCAGGGCGGCGATCCTGGTGGCTCTGGACGCACCACCGAAGTCGTTCTGGCGCATCGACATTGCACCCCTCAGCCACACCGTCCTGCATTACCGCGAACGGGGCTGGGTGCTGCACCGGTAACGCGGCCGACCAACATTTTTGCCATCACTCGGCGGCACCCGCCTTTCCCTCGGAGCCTTTCGTTAAGGCACTGTCGCGACCGTATTTTGCGGTCAATCACGGATCAAGCTAATAGCAAACACACATGGAGTACCCATACCTGCAGCGCTGTCGGCGACCACTCCGTCTGAGCATCCTATTAATCTCGGGGCTCTTGCTGTCAAGGCATTACGATGCCTGTTCGCCTATCGAGGCGCTATCATCGCGAAAACCTGCGTGGCGACCTGCAACATCCAGCTGGTCACCGTCGGGCCATGGTCGCGCGGCCAGTTCAGCTGGAAGCTGACCACCCATTGCTGCCCCGTTTTATCGACCGCATACCAGCTGAACGTCAGATCACCCGGCAGCCCACCGGCTTTGGCGGCAATGTAACGCCATACGCCACGGTCCAACTGGATGCCGGCAACCGCGGACAGGATCTGCTGCACGGGTGCGGCGCGGCCGACCGCGTCAGCCTGCAGCGCCACGTGCACTCGGCAGATGTCCTCGGCAGTGGCGTACCACTCGGCGCCGTACCTGGATGCCGGAGTGTGGGCGCGATAGGGATCAGGTTCATAGGCAGTGGAATTCGCCTGCGCGAGCAACGCGGCGCGCTCTTGTTGCGAAGCCCGCTGCCACCGTTCCCGCACATCGGGTTGACCCCAGCCGACGGAGAACAACTCGTACATGGTGGGGAAGGGCGTCATGCTGGCCGGATCGTGATGGCCGGCGGTAGCCAGGGCCTCCTCGATGGCGTGCGTGCCCAACCTGCCGATCAGCAGGTCGGTGGCCATGTTGTCGCTGGTGGCGATCATCTTCTCGGCGGCCGTGCGAACCGAAACCTGGTCGCCAGGAGCAAGTTCCAGGCCCGAAGAGCCGACGGCCTTGCTCTTGGTCGTCACCGTCAACTGGTCCTCCCAGGACACCGTCCCGTTCTGGATCGCGTGCGCCAGCGCGTGCAGCACGTACAACTTGAAGATCGATGCCAACGGCAGAGATTCGCGGGAATTGGTGCCGGCCACCGGGTCACAGCTGCCGTTGTTCACCTTGGCGACCTGGTAGGAGTAGCGGGCGCCGGTGGTACTCAACACGGCGTCGAGATCGTGCCAGGTGTTGATCGGCCGCGGCGGTTCTGTTTCCAGTTCGAGCCGGTCGACTTCGCCGAGGTCGTTGGTGTGGATGCGGATGTCCTGGCGCGCGCCGTAAGACGAGATGAGTTGCAACGTGGCCACGTTGGCTCCGATGTAGATCCCGCTGAGGGTGAAGGGCCGATCCCACCAGAGTCCCTCCATGGTGGATTCAACCGAGTCGACCTGTTCGGCTGCGGCCAGGGTGCGAACTCCGACCGGACCGATCGGCCAGTCGGAGTTGAGCATGTCCATGGTCTGCTTGGCCCGCAGACCTGGCGGAGTGGTGGTGTCGATCCGGTGCCCCGCGTCGGCGGCGTTCGCCGATGGGGTAGGCGAGGAGGAGCAGCCGGGAGCTAATGTCACAACCAGCGCAGCGGCGACGCTCAGTGCCAGTCTGCGAGCCAAGGCCCGCTGCGCCGCGCGCCGGTTATTGCGCCTTGGTGTTCCCGGCAACGTCGAGCACAACTTCGAACTCCAGCAGTGAAGCGCCGGTGGCCACGGGGTTGGCGCGTTGTCCGGCGTGGGCTGCGATAGCGGGCCCATTTGCCCAAGCCTGGAATGCTTCATCAGACTCCCAATGTGTCACCACGAAATAGCGGTCTTCACCTTTGACCGGACGCAGCAGCTGGAAGCCGAGGAAACCAGGCGAATTCTCGACCGCATGGGCGCGATGCGCGAATCGCTTTTCCAGTTCCGGACCAGCGTCGGCGGGCACCTCGATTGCGTTGATTTTCACCACTGGCATGTCGCTAGGCTACCCCGCCCGTTCCAGGCCCCCGACAAGGCCGGGCTGGGTCCCGGCAAGATGAATGCATGCCCGCAGACCTGTTGACGCATCGCGGCGGGCAGGGCACACCGCTGGTCCTGGTGCACGGACTGATGGGCCGGGGGACCACCTGGCCCCGTCAGCTGCCGTGGCTCACCCGACTGGGCGCCGTGTACACCTACGACGCACCGTGGCACCGGGGGCGTGACGTTGAGGATCCATACCCGATCAGCACCGAACGTTTCGTCGCCGATCTCGGCGACGCGGTCAGCGCCTTGGGCGTGCCGGTCACGCTCGTCGGGCATTCGATGGGCGGCCTGCATTCCTGGTGTCTGGCCGCTGAGCGTCCGGAGCTGGTCACCGCGCTGGTAGTCGAGGACATGGCCCCGGATTTCGTCGGGCGTACCACCGGGCCGTGGGAGCCGTGGCTGCACGCGCTGCCCGTCGAGTTTCATTCTGCGGAAAGGGTATTCGCCGAATTCGGGCCCGTCGCCGGACAGTACTTCCTGGAGGCGTTCGACCGTACCGACACCGGTTGGCGGTTGCACGGCCACACCGCGCGATGGATCGAGATCGCCGCCGAGTGGGGCACTCGCGATTACTGGCCACAGTGGCAAGCCGTGCGTTCGCCGGTTCTGCTGATGGAAGCCGGCAACTCGGTGACTCCGCCTGGCCAGATGCGTCGGATGGCTGAAAATGACTGTCCGACAACCTATCTGCATGTGCCCGGAGCCGGTCATCTGATTCACGACGACGCACCCGAGACATACCGCCAGGCGGTCGAGTCTTTCCTGGCCGCGACCGGGCCTTGACCCGCCTACTCTTCGCCGGCCAACGCGAACCGGCCGTCGGCGGTCTGTGTCACCAGACCATCGTCCAGCAGGGAATACAACGCCCGGTCCCGTTGCGCGGTGTCGGACAGCCACGCCACGTCCAGCCGAGCGCGGGTGACCGGAGAATCGCTGGCGCGCAAGACATCCAGCAACCGCCCGCGGACCTGACGGTCGGTCCCGGCGTAGGTCTGTGCGCGGCGGGCCGGGCCGGTTGCCGGCGGGTAGCCGGCCTGTCGCCAGGCGCACCCGTCCAGCGGACACAGCCCGCACCGCGGTGTGCGGGACGTGCACACCGTCGCACCTAGCTCCATCAAGGCCACCGAGAACTGCGGGGCCAGCACTTCGTTCGGCAGCAGCGCGGCTACGTCGGCGTGGTCACGGGTCGCCGACGGGGTGCCCGCGTCGGCGCGTCCATGAACGGCGCGAGCCACCACCCGGCGCACGTTGGTGTCCACTACCGGCACCCGCTGCTGGTATGCGAAGCAGGCGATGGCCCGCGAGGTATAGCTGCCCACGCCGGGCAGGGTGAGCAGCACCTCGACATCATCGGGAACCACGTCGCCGTGGTCGCGC
>JAVROG010000178.1:0-9139 GCA_032162865.1 Mycobacterium sp.
ATCCCTGACTTCCATGAACTCGCGAAAGATGATGCGCACCTTGATGAGTGCGATGACGATCACGCTGGATGTCACCACTGCGCTGGCCGTCGTCGCGGAATGGTCGATCACCAGGTAGGCCAGGGTCAGGGACGCCAGGACCAGCCACACGACGAGCAGCCTCTTGTTGAACTTCAACCGTCACCTCACCACGTACAGCAGCGCGAAGATGAGCACCCACAAGAAATCGACTGTGTGCCAATAGGTTGCGCAGGTTTCGACGAGCACCTGTGATTCCTGGTTGCCACGCCGTGCGGCCTGAAGCCGGTAAACAATGATGCCGAGGACGACGAAACCGATCAACAGGTGCACGAAGTGGATCCCGGTGAGGAAGAAATAGTACGTGAAGAAGTCGTCGCTATCCGGGCCATTGCCGGCATGCACCAACCGTGCCCACTCAAACACCTTGACGCACAGAAATATCACGGCGAATGCGGCCGTGACGAAGACGTCTCGGAGGGCCTCCTGATAGACACCGGCGCGGGACGACTGAACGCACCGCGCCACCGACCAGGAACTCAGCAGCAAGACAAGGGTGTTGACAACACCGATGCGTAGGTCCAGATGCGCCTGGGAGTGCAGGAACAGCTCCGGGCTACGAGTGCGATAAAACAAGTAGAAGCCGAAATAACCTGTGAACACCAGAGTCTCGAACAAGACAAAGGCCCACATGTCCGGCTGACCCGGTACGAACGGCGAACGCTTGTTCTTGTCGGCGAGGTCGGTCATGACGCAGTCGTCCGTTTTGCAGGCAGATCGGGCAGCACCCCGGTACCGAAGTCTTCGCGCCGGATCATCTTGAACAGCATGACAACGAACGTGACTTGGTAGACACCGAACACGACCATGTCCAGCCACCAAGCGATCTGGCCATTCCAGGCCAAGACGCCACGCTGAAAGATCCAGCAGGGCGCCACGACGACCTCGGTGAGCGCATTGCACAGGTTGAGATAACCGAACCACTTGGGGAACACCCGGTTCTTGTCGATCAGGATCGCGACCATCCAGATCAGCGACCCGATCAGGAATACGCCCATGGTTCCGTCGAAGGACAAGAAGGCGAAGTCGTAGAGCCAACCGATCGCCTGCGGATCTCGCTGCGGCCGCATCGCCCCGACTACCAGCGCGATGCAGAGCAGCAGCAGGCCGGGAACCGCACTTAACGAGTAGATGAGCAGATAGCTATACCCGAAGATGCGGCTGACCGACATGCGGCGCATGGAATACGCGATGATCGCATTGTTCACAGCGGTCATGCCAGTGATAGCGAAGATGACGCCTAAGCCAATCGGTATTCCGAGCCGCCGTTCGTTGAACCAGTGGACCTGCGTCGCGAGGTCCCACGTCGGTTGCGGCGGGGGCTGGACTCGCGCCACTACGAAGACCATCGGAAAGAAGAGGTTGTAGAAGACGACGAGCGCCCACCAGGCCACCCACAACTCGCGCTTGGGGTTGTGCCGCAGGTGCCAGGCGATGCGGCGAGGCCATCGACCTGCCGGGGGCACAGAAGTAGGCGCCGCCCCGGACTCCGGCGGTGTCGTCAGGGTGCTCATGCGCTGTCCAGTTCGGCTGCGGTTCTCGAGATCTCGGCGCGCTCCCGATAAACCGCCTGGGCAAGGACCACGCCCATCACGACAACCCATATGCCGATGGCAACGTTTTTCACCCAGAACGACAGCACGCCGTCCCAGGCCAGCGGTCCGGACAACGACACGCCCACGAACGCCGCCGGCACCAGCGCCGCTGCCACCACAAGGTTGAAGTTGGCGACCCACCGGCTGAAGATCGGCCGCGGTTGATCGTCGAAATAGATTGCCACAGCAAGGATCACGCTCTGCCCGATCAGGAAGGGAACCACGATGGTGAAGGTGATCCACGCGAAATCGTTGAGCAACTGCGTCAGCTCCGGACTCCGGTCCGGGCGAAAGGCGGCCAGCAGCCAGCAGACATTGGCAATCAGAAACAAGGTGGGACCGCCGGCCACGCAACTCAACATCGCGTAGGAGAAGATCGGCGTGCGGTGCGCCATCCTGCGGATCTGCATCACGATCAACGTCAGTATCGGCACCAGGCACACGCCGAACCAGTTGAAAACGACCATGCTGTAACGGATCTCGGAGACATGCGCCGGATCTCGATAGAACGCGGCGACCTGCTCCGCCGACAATGTGGGTGACATGGGCGGCTTGAACCCCGGAAACAGGAAGAAGGCGGCGATCCAGATGATCACCGTGACGGGCAAGGTCCAAAGCAGGATCAGCTCACCGTCGACACGCCGTGCGCCGGTGCGATGGGATTCCAGTGCGTGTACCTCGCCGGCTCCGTGTTTCTTGTCCAGGTCGGACATCGCTGACTCCCTTCCGGCTAGTCACCGAAACTAGCCGATCGGCTATCTGCCAGTCAATAGCCGATCGGCTAGGCTCGCGGTGTGGTCGACGCGACGTCCCGGACTCAATTCCGCTTCATCACGCGCAGCGCCGCTCAGACGCGCATCCTGGACGCGGCGCTGCAGTTGATCGCCGAGCATGGGGTTGGCGGCACCTCGTTGCAGATGATCGCGGATGCCATTGGAGTGACGAAAGCGGCTGTCTACCACCAGTTCAGGACCAAGGAGCAGATCGTTGTCGCGCTCACGGAGCGTGAGCTCGGCGGGCTCGAGGAGGCGCTGGAAGCCGCCGAGGCCCACGATCACGGCATCGAGGCGCGCGAGGTGCTGCTTGGCCGGGTCATCGACATGGCCATCGAACGTCGCGGCGCCGCAAGCACCCTGCAATTCGATCCGGTTGTGGTGCGACTCTTGGCCGAGCAAGACCAGTTTCAGCAGTTCATTGCGCGGCTTTATGGCGTGCTGGTTCACGACACCGCCGAGGACGCGCGCGTGTCGGCGGCGATGTTGTCGGGCGCCATCGCGGTCGGAGTTGTGCATCCCCTGGTGGCTGACATTGATGACGACACACTGCGTGCCCAGCTGCTGCGGATCACCCGTCGGCTCTTCGACACGGGTTAGTGGCGATCGCAAGGGCGGCCCAGCCGGCCGCAGCGGGTCGACACCATTGAACCGTGGCGATCGCAAGGGCGGCCAGCCGGCCGCGGCGGGTCGACACCATTGAACCGTGGCGATCGCAAGCTACGTGTCGGCGCGGACCCAGGTCGTTACACCGTCATGGCCTATGCAGACCAGGAACAGGCCATCGGGCGCCTGCGCGACGTAGTTCAGGTACTGGTGGCACTCGGCGCCCTCCTCCTTGACGCCCGCCATCGGAGGTGACCGGAACCATCGCGGCTCGTATCTTCTCGGCGAGCCGCAGAACATCAGCCGCCCAGCTTCTGGAGAGGTGGGCATGCTGTCGGTCCCAAACGCATAGTAGGTGGTGTTGTCACACGGCGCGCCTAGAACCTGATGCCCCATGATGCCCGGCGTGCAGTCGGGGTAGTCGCAGACAGTCGGCCCAGCGAAGGACGGTGGCGCAGCCAGCACACCGACGCCGAGCAACCCAGCAAACATTGCCACGATGGATCGCACGCCATAACTTTGCCACACCCAAAGGAATCTGAAAAGAATATTCTCCTGGTAGGAGAACATCGTGAGAGCCAAATAGCCGCTGGCGTCGGGCCGCCCCTGACCGCCACTCTGCTCTCTTTGGTGCGGAAGGATTTCCGCATCGAAGGGCCACGAAGCCAGCTGCGCGATCTGGGCGTTCAGCCCATGCCACAGTGATAAGCTGCTTCTCCGTGCATGATCCGGAGGGGCCTGACACCGCCCGTGGTGATGACCCAGAGGGCGCGATCGATCCCGACGAACCACAGTCGCGCTCAGGGGTCGATTCCGGCACTGAGGCCTTCGTCTCGGCGGCGGACGCAGAAGACGAAGTGGCGAAGGCTGAAGCACGCGTTGAGTCGGCCCGCGCACGTCTCGAACGGCTGCGCCGGGCAGCGGAAGCCGGGGACGCGGACGACCACGCCGCCGCCTCCCACGATGCCGCCGACACAGAAGATGTTGAGCAACGCCCCACAAAGTCGATCCGGGCACGGCTACGGGGGTGGCGGCGTTCCCGGCGGCCACGGTGGCTACGCCGCCCGGGGCGGAAAGCGGTAGCCGTCGCCGCGGGCTTCGCGCTCGCCTCGATCTCCCTCAGCGCGATCGGCTACATGCTGCAGCAGCACCACACCATCGCGCACAAACGGCAGCTCTCCCAGGAGTACGCCACCGCCGCCCGGCAGGCAGTCACCACGCTCATGTCGATTGACGCCAACCACGCAAAGGACGACATCCAGCGAATCATTGATGCCTCCACGGGCCCGCTCAAGGACCAAATGTCAGTGATGTCAAGCCTTATGCTCAAGCAGGCGGAAGAGTCGAAGACCATCACCAAGGTGAATGTGGAGGCCGTCGCGGTCGAGTCGGCGACCGACAATTCTGCGGTCGCGCTTGTCGTGGCGAAAACCGATGTGATCGATACTGGTAACACGCGGCCGCCGCAACTGTGGCGGCTCAGCATCGAACTTGTCCGCGACGGCGGTCAGTTAAAGATGTCGAAAGTCGACTTCCTGCAATGAATGTCGAGCAGGGCTCGTCGGTCGACACCGTGGGATCGCCAGACGGCAGCACGGAAACTTCGGGCCTCGGTGAGATGGACGCACCCCTCGCTTCACAGAGATCTGGACGCGCCACCGCACGAGAGGCGATCGGCCGGTGGACTCGCCGGTGTTTGGCCCACTGGCGTTCAATACTCGCGACGGCCTTGGTCGTTGCCACAGTCGCCGGGGCCGCCGGCGTTTTCTTCGTTCAGTACCGTCCGGATCAGACGGTGAGCGACGCCGCGGCACGCCAAGCAATCCAGGCGGCTTCGGACGGCGCCGTGGCGCTGCTGTCCTACTCCTTCGACCACCTTGACCGCGATTTCGCGGCGGCGAAGTCGCATCTGACCGGCAATTTTTTGGCCTTCTACAGCAAATTCAGCGAACAGATCGCGGCAGGGGCGCTGCAAGGTCAACTGACGACCACCGCCAAGGTGATTCGAGCCGCCATTTCGGACTTACATCCCGATTCGGCTGTCGTCCTGGTGTTCGTCAACCAGACCACCACAAGCAAGCGAAAACCGGAACCCGCGGAAGTACACAGGAGCATCCTGGTCACGCTGACCAAGGTCAACGGTTTATGGCTGATCGCGAACTTTGACCCGGTTGAGTGAGCCGGCAACTTTTGGTTTGAATCGATTTCTTCGGGACTGAAGCGGTGTTAATCTCATTTCACGACAGCCGAAATCGGCCTGGCACCGCCGGTCAATAATTGCGCGTCGAGGAGCACCTGATGCGTTTAGTTAGAACAGTTTCCATCGCAGCAACCCTGATGGCGGCCGGCGCATTCGGCAGTTTGGGCTCGGCATCCACGGCCGGGGCTACAACCAAAGAAGAAGTAGCGGTAAACGGGACGTTCCGTGTCACGTCGATCGGCGATTGGGCCAGGACCAATGATCAGTACAACGGCGAGCCGACGGTCATCCAGACATGGACCATTAGTTCGTCCTGCGACACATTTCAGGAATGCCACGGCACGGTGACGAGCGACCAGGGATGGAGTGCGCCGCTCTATATGCTCGATGGCACGATGTGGAAGGTCAAACGCGACGTGCCGAATTGGGAGCACTGCGAGGACGGCACCGCGTTCACCGGCCAGCAGACCTTCTACTTCTATCCAGTGGACACCAATGGTGAATTTAAACTCGGGTCGCCGGTCATGGCCGGAAAGGACAAGACATACGGCCCGAGCGGCGCCTGCGGGCAAAACCAATGGCTCGATATTGCGATGCCGTTGCGCATGGACAGGCTAGCCTGATCGCTCGATGTGACTAGTTCATAGCGGCGACGCGCTTCGCCCGGCTTCATCCGATCGCCACGGCCGCCTAGGTGGGAAGCATCTCCCGCCACGTCTTGGGCGCTGTCACGGTCGCGAGATCCGACTGCTCATATAACTTTCCGTCCGGACCGACATAACGGCCCGTATGCGGGTCGTAATGGGCGATCGCGACCGGCGGCACGAATCTATGAGCCCCACCACCGAACGAGCTCGGCGCCGCCTGCCCTCCTGCACCGGTACCCGCGTCGGGTGGAGCGATTTCCGGAGGAGGGGGCGGTGCCGGCGCGGCGGGCGGTGACGGAAGTTCCCCCGGCAACGGGACGTCGAGTGGCGCTATCGGTGGAAGCTCGGCCGCCATTTGCGACGAAGGACGCCACAGGGACGTCGACGACGGCACCGGCGGAACCGCTGCTCCAATCGTGCCTGGTGGTGCAGTTTCTCCCCGCGGCCCCGGCGGTGTGCCGCGCGGCACCGCCCCCGGCGGCAGCGGTGTTCCCTCGATCGGGCCGAAGGTTCTGGCGTTGGGATTAACCCGGTCATCGAGCGGGATGCCCTGGGCGATGAGGTTTGGATCGATCGGGGAGGGACCGAGAACATGCTGGCGCATCGACAGCGGCATGTACGGCTGGTCGCTGTCGCAGATTTCGACGGTAGGCGCACGCTTGCCGGGGTGACCCATGCACGGATAGTTGCGGGCGCCGCGAACCGAGAGCGGGGAATCCTGCGGCAGTTTGCAATACAACCCGTCCGGTGTGTCGATGTCGGTGAGATCGTCCGGGGATCGCCACTGGCTGGCCGGCATGAAACCAACCGTGCAAATAGGCGGATCGTCAATCGTGAGTGCGAAGTCGCCTTGCGCCGAACCCTCCGGATGGGCTGTGGGGCCAGCGGCTTGCTCGATAGCAACCGCCGACGGCAGCAACACCAGCAACTGCTCCAGTGAGGGGTGATAGGTGACGCCGATCTGCCCGATGGTGGTCAGGTTGGCCAGCAACACCGGCAGCGTCGGTTTGATTTGCTCGAGGAGCCGAGACGCCTCGTTCGCCGCTTCAGGCCCGTTTCGCAGCAGGGTGCGAAACTTTGAATCATCGTTCGCCAAAACGTCCGAAATACCCGCCAGACTGCGCGCCCACTTCCTGATCGAATCGGTGGTGCGGGCTTGCGAATCCAATAGCGGCCCAGTGTCTTCGGTGAGGGTTTTGGTGCGATCGACGACGCTGTTGGCGTCGCGCGACAGTATCGTTGTGGAATCGAACAGCGACCCCAGGTCATAACCGGCTCCGTTGAAACCCCGGAAGGTCTCGTCCAGCAATTGGCCGAGTTTCGTCTTCGGGATGCTGGTGACCAAAGCATTGACCTGCTCGAGCATCGGCCCCACCGGCTGCGGAATCGTCGTGTCGCGCACGGCGATCACCGACCCATCATGCAGGTAGGGCGCCGAATCGGTTCTGGGCCGCAAGTCCACGTACTGTTCACCCACCGCGGAGACACTGAGCACAAATGCACCGCACTGATCACGGGGACCAGGGCGCTCTGGACACGCTGTCAGGTCCGCGGGGACCTTGGGTGAAGTTTGAAGCGAGAGCGTCGCTTTCGCGCCGGTCGGCGTCAACTCCACCGAGGTGACCTTGCCGAGTTGAGCCCCACGGTAGGTCACGTTGGAGAACCGGTACAGGCCGCCGGCCGCGGGCAACTCCAGGGTCACAGTGATCCGACCGATGCCCAGCAACATCGGCGCTTGAATGTAGTAGAGGACCATCGCAATCACGCCAATGGTCCCGACGATCGTGAAAATCGCCAGCTGGATCCGAATGAAGCGCGTCAGCATCTATCCGCCACCTTCCGCCGGCGCCTGAACAGGACCTGCCCCAGGCATCGGCGCCGCACCTGACGGAGGCCCAGGCATCGGCGCCGCCGATGGCTGGGGTCCAGGCCTCGGTGGCAGGCCTGGCATAGGTCCAGGCAACGGCGCGGCATAGGGCGGAGGTCCCGGCAGCGGAGGCAGCGGAAGCGCATCGGGATCGATCCACGGCGGCCTCAGCGGGGAATTCAACGGATCGAGTGTGTAATTCAAGTAGTACGGCTCCCCGGGCGTCGGTACCAGCGGCTGGTCCAGCTGCCCAAAATGGGTCCCCAACATCAGCCCCCGCTTGAGCCGTGGAATCGAGAGGTCCAACTGGACATGCAGATTGAAGTAGTCGCCGCGGACCGCGCGGTCAACGAAGTTCTGGGTGAACGGAAACACGAAACCCGCCGCGACCGCCGCGCCGAACTCCGGCCCGACGTCGGCGAGCGCACGGATGGTCGGCTCCAAGTTTTGGAGATTTGTGACCAGGTCGGCCTGGGTGTCGTTGATCAGCCGGGTGGCGGTGTTACTGAAGACGCGAAGCTTGTCCAGCGCGGTCGTCAGGCGCGGCCGCTCCCTGATCAGCACGTCAAGCGCGGGCGGTATCTTGCGCAGCGCCTCGGTGAGAACGTCACGTTGCCCGGCGAATGTGCCGGCAAGCCGGTTCAGCGCTTGGATGGAATCCACGATGTTGTTCCGCTGTTGATCGAGTGTCCCGACAAACGTGTCGAGGCGAGTAAGCAGATCGCGTAAGGTCCCCGCGCGCCCGGACAGCGCGGCGGAAAAATTGTGGATGACCTCCCCGATCTGTCCCAGTCCCCCGCCGTTGACAACCGCCCCCAGCGACGACAGCGTCTGCTCTGTCGACGGGTAGGCCGATGACCGAGTCAACGGGATGGTGGCTCCCGGCTGCAGCCGTCCGCTCCCCGATTGGCCGGGAGGTGTATTGAGCTCCAGATGCATCGAACCCAACAGACTGGTCTGGCCGACGCTCGCTTCCACATTCGCCGGGACGACGATGTCGCGCTGCACCGAAATCTCGACGTCGGCATGCCAGCCTTTCACCTTCATCATGCCGACGCTGCCGACCACGATGTCATTGATCATCACCGGCGAATTCGACTCCATCGTCCCGACATTCGGGACTTCGACGTGGTAGACGTTGGCCCCCGGCCCGCGTCCGACCGCACCGGGTAGTGGCAGTGAATTCAAACCGTGAAATGCGCAGCCCGTCGCGGTCAACACCACGCACCCGCCCACGGCTAGCATCCGCCCGCCCCGCACCCGCACGTTCATTGTTGCGGCCCTTCGGCTGGCAGCAGCATGCCCGACACGCCCGGCGGCGGCGGTGGCGCTTGCACCGGTGTCGACGGCGGGGGCGGCAGCGGCATCGCCAC
>JAVROG010000179.1:0-10479 GCA_032162865.1 Mycobacterium sp.
ATATCGGCGACGACAGAGTTCACCCATTCGTCGATCGTCGCAGCCGCGAGGTCACCCGGCGTGCCGCCCCGACCCGGGAGGTCCACCGCTAGCGTACGTAATTCTGTTTCCTGACAACGTAACTCCGCAACGACAAGATCCCAGCAGTCAGCGGCGTGTTCGCCACCGTGCACGAGTACGAGGTCGGGCAGTGCCATGGTTGCGTCAGTCCAGCCAGAGATCGGCCACTACTTCAGCGCGCCGAGGGGGTCCCGATGGAATGGGCCGGGGGGTTCGGGAGAACTGGGGAGCAGGCGCCTGCATCACCCTGCCACCATAGACTATTCTGACGTCTTGTACATATATTCTATACGGGTCTGCGAGGCAGAATAGTGCTCTTCAACGTCTGTCATCAGCCATATCTGACGCTATTGTCATCGCGATCGACCGAATGGATTCTCATGTTCCTCCCGACTGAATCCCCCCGCGGTCAGCGCGACGCCTTCGCCTTGACGTCTCCATCGCCGGTCCGCCAGTGAGTCAGAACATCGGGGTGCCAAGCGTGGGCCCACTATCCGGCGTCACGGTCGTCAGCCTCGAACAAGCAGTGGCAGCACCGTACGCCACCCGGCAACTGGCCGATCTTGGCGCCAGGGTAATCAAGGTGGAGCGGCCCGACGGCGGCGATTTCGCCCGCCGTTACGACCGCAGTGTGCACGGTGACTCCAGCTATTTCGTCTGGTTGAACCGGGGCAAGGAGTCATTGACTCTCGACCTGAAAAAAGCTGAGGCACAACGTATCTTGCACCAACTACTGATCGACGCGGACGTGCTGGTGCAGAACCTCGGACCGGGTGCGACTTCCCGCTTGGGTTTGGATGTCGCCTCACTGGCCATTGAATACCCGCGGCTGATCGTCTGCGATGTCAGCGGATACGGGGGAACCGGCCCATGGCGGGACCGCAAGGCATACGACCTATTGGTGCAGGCCGAAGCCGGACTGTTGTCGGTCACCGGAACGGGCGACGAGGTGGCACGCACCGGCGTATCGGTCGCCGACATCGCGGCGGGAATGTTCGCATACTCGGGGATTCTCACCGCACTGTACGTGCGCGCCACAACCGGTGAGGTTCGCCCGGTGTCGGTGTCACTGTTCGAGTCCCTCGTCGAATGGGTCAGCCAGCCCGCCTATTACGCGCACTACGGGGGCGCCGCGCCGGCGCGCACCGGTGCCCGACACGCCACCATCGCTCCGTACGGTCCGTTCACCGCCGGCGACGGCGGCACGGTACTGCTCGCTGTTCAGAACGAGCGGGAGTGGCGCCGGCTGTGCGACGAGGTATTGGCGACTCCGAGGTTGTGCGACGACCCGCGGTTCGTGACCAACCCAGACCGGGTAACCCACCGTGACGAGCTAGAGGCGATCATCCACGCCGCGCTCGCGACAATGACCGCGGACGAACTGGCGCATCGGCTCGAGGGAGCGGGCGTAGCGAATGCGCGAATGAACGATGTTGAGGCGCTCTGGTCGCACCCCGTACTTGCCGGCCGCGACCGCTGGCGGGAGGTCCGCACGCCGGGGGGAGCGATCGACGCGCTGCTGCCACCCGCGACGTTGGCCGGGATTGAGCCGCAGCTTGGTGACGTTCCGGGCCTGGCCGCGCACAGCCGAATGATCCTGCGAGAGTTGGGATACACCGATGAGGCCGTCGCGGACCTCGTCACCTCGGGGGCTACCACCGTCGGGCCGGACCACTGACTACGGGGCACCGCCGTCAGCGTAGATCGTCTGGCCCGTGACGAAACCACATTTATCCGACAAGAGAAACGCGATCAGCGCCCCGATCTCTTCGGGCTGTCCTGGTCGATCTAGCGCCGCGTCGAAACCGAAGTCTTCACGCAGGGTCCGCTCCAGCGCCACGTCGTATGGATAACCCTTGTTCTCGGCGACGTAGCCGCGAATAGCGTGCAGCGCATCGGTTTCCACCGCGCCGGGCGCAATCGTGTTGGCCCGGATCCCATCCTTGCCATGGGTGCGGGCGATACCGCGGGTGAAGGTCGCCACCGCCGCCTTGAGGCTGGCGTAGGGCAGCCTCGGCTCGTGCGGCGCGCGCGCCGAGTACGCGGCGGTGGTTACGATCGCACCCTGCGTCTTCGCGAGATGCGGCAGTGCTGCCTGGACGCTGCGGGTCGTTGCCAACAGCACATCGTGAAAGGCGGCATCCCACGCGTCGTCGTCGGAATCGATCGGCATCATGCCGGCGGTACCCATCGTGACAGCGATTCCGTCAAGCCGTCCGAGCAATTCGATGGCGTGCTCGACGGCCCTGACAGCGACGCCGGGGCGGCTCACGTCAAACGGCAAACCGTGGGCCACGGGTGCCCCAGCATCGACGAGTGCCGTTGCGGCGTTCTGCGCCTTCGTCTCGTCGCGGCCGATCACTGCGACGGCGGCGCCCTCAGCCGCCAGCGCTTTGGCGCCGGCCAGACCCATCCCTGCAGTGCCTCCAACGATCACGTATGCCTTGTCTCGAATTTGAAGATCCACTGCCGATAGCCTCCTTTTTCCCCGATCGTCTCGTCGAGTTCGTACTCCAGCCGTGCGATCCTATCGCATCTGACACTAGTGTCGATCAACGTCCGACCACATATGCGCTTGTAGTACGGATATTTCGACCGACATTCGAACTGAAAACGACCTTCTGATAGCTTGATTCTGACAGTAGTATCCGCAATAATCAGAGCTGACCGAGATCGTTGCACCATCGTTGTCGGCGTTGTCGGCGTTGTCAGGTTCTGACGGCTCGACGAATCACCGAGACCGTCCAAGCCATCCCCGAGGAGATTCTCAATGACTATCGACCTTGCGGCAGCCGACAAGGTACTAGCCGGCCTACGCCCATTCCCGGTGGCGGTCACCACAATTGACGACGGATTCGCCAACGGCCTGATGTCGCTGTCAGCCGGATCGGCCAGCATCGTGCCCGAGCTGCCCCGCGCCACCGTCAGCCTGACCAAGTACAACAGGACCCACGACATGCTGATCAACTCCGGCATCTTCGTCATGCACATGCTCTCCGCGGGCCCAGACGAGATCGACGCCTCCATGGACATCCTGATGACTCTGGGCGGCAGCTCAGGACGCGACAGCGACAAAATCGCCAACCTACGCACCAAACCCGGCATCACCGGCGCACCGATCCTGCTCGACGCCCACAGCTACGTCGAATGCCGGATCACCGGATCACTGGACAACGACGAGAACACCATCTTCGTCGGCGACGTCGTAGCCGCCGAAGTGTTCAGCTCCGCACAACGACTCCGCATCGGCGAAGCCTGGGACAAGCTCCCCCACGAATGGATCGAACGCTACGAAGCCAACCACGAACCACAACTGCAAAGCGCACGCGATCTGCGAGCGGCCGCGCAGCATTCGGTGCACTGAGTAAGGGGCTCGCCAGACTGGAGCCATACAACACGAGGATTCACCCGTGAACCTGCAGTACAACGTGATGTTCCCGATGCGTGCCGTCAAGCACTGGCAGCATTGGAGCCAGGGGGCCAGCTTTGGCGAGGTTGCCAAGGTGGTGGAAGCCGCTGGCTTTCAGGGCTTTTCGATGAGCGAACACCCATTCCCCGACAAGCACTGGCTGGCTCACGGCGGGCACCACGCCTTTGACCCATTCGTCTCGCTCAGCTTCGCGGCCGCCGCCACCACCCGAGTACGGCTGATGACCTACATATTGGTGTCCGGCTACCGCAGCCCGTACCTCACCGCGAAGTCCGCCGCCAGCTTCGACCTACTCTCCGGTGGCCGGTTCACCCTCGGTACCGGTGCCGGATATCTGAAATCGGAGTTCGAGGCCCTCGGCGCTGACTTCCACCGCCGCGGGGCACTATTGGACGAGGCAATCGCCGCATGGAAGGCCACCTGGGCGGGACACGAGCATCACGGTCCGGAGTTCGGGGTCGCCGACCACTTGGCACTGCCTCTCCCCGCGACCGCCGGCGGACCGCCGATCTGGATCGGGGGAAACAGCAAGGCCGCTCAGCGACGGGTGGTCGACACCGCCGACGGCTGGATACCAATGGGGCAGTCTGCCGAGACCGCCGCCATCACGCGCACCCCACCCCTCGAGGACATCGCCCGACTCGCCAGCCTCATCGAGGAAGTGAACCAACGACGGGTCGAACTCGGGCGTCCACCCGCTGACGTTTCATTCGTGCCGTTCGAAGCCAGTCAACTCGTCAGTGGTAACTGTGGGAACTTCATCGAATCAGTGCAGCCACGCCTAAAGGAATACGCCGACGCCGGGGTCACCTGGATCACGGTCGAACCGGCCAGTCGCAGCTTTGCTGACTTTCGCAACGACATCGAACTCATGGCCAACGAGTTGGTGGGCTAGCTCCTTGTCCCCCAACGCAATCCATCAGGAGCCCGGTGATCACGACACTCAGTGACGAAGAAACCATGCTGGTCCGCACGGTGCGCGAGTTCGTCAACCGGGACGTCAAACCGACCGTTCGCGAGGTCGAACATGCCAACGATTACCCCGAGGCGTGGATCGAACAGATGAAACGTATCGGGATCTACGGGTTGGCGGTGCCCGAGCAATACGGCGGATCACCGGTCTCAATGCCGTGCTACGTCGAGGTCACCCAGGAACTCGCCCGCGGTTGGATGAGCCTGGCAGGTGCG
Organism: Mycobacterium sp.; assembly: GCA_032162865.1. Taxonomy (GTDB): domain Bacteria; phylum Actinomycetota; class Actinomycetes; order Mycobacteriales; family Mycobacteriaceae; genus Mycobacterium. The sequence continues at coordinate 4,679 of JAVROG010000179.1, forward strand.
ATGGGCGGCCACACCGTTGTGGCCAAGCTGATTTCGTTGTTCGCAACCGAGGAACAACAGCAGAAATACCTTCCGGGGATGGCGACCGGCGAGATGCGCGCCACGATGGCGCTTACCGAACCGGGCGGCGGCTCCGACCTGCAAGCGATGACGACGACTGCGCGCGCCGACGGGGACGATCTGGTGATCAACGGTTCCAAGACCTGGATCAGCAATGCCCGCCGATCGCAGCTCATCGCACTGCTGTGTAAGACGGACCCCAACGCGACCCCGCGCCACAAGGGCATCTCGGTGTTGCTGGTCGAACACGGCCAGGGCCTGACCGTGTCACGGGATCTGCCGAAGCTGGGCTACAAGGGCGTCGAATCCTGCGAGTTGTCATTCGACGACTGCAGGGTGCCCGCGTCAGCGGTCCTCGGCGGTGTGCCCGGCAAGGGCTTCGGACAAATGATGAAAGGACTCGAGACCGGACGAATCCAGGTGGCGTCGCGGGCATTAGGCGTCGCGACCGCCGCACTGGACGACGCGTTGGCCTATGCGCAACAGCGGGAGAGCTTCGGCCAGCCGATCTGGAAGCACCAGTCGGTCGGTAACTATCTCGCCGACATGGCTACCAAGCTGACAGCGGCGCGCCAACTGACGCGGTATGCCGCGGAGAAGTTCGACAGCGGCGAACGGTGCGACATGGAGGCCGGGATGGCCAAGCTGTTCGCCTCCGAGATCGCCATGGAGATTGCGCTCAACGCCGTCCGAATCCACGGCGGCTACGGCTATTCCACCGAGTATGACGTCGAGCGGTACTTCCGTGACGCCCCACTGATGATCGTCGGCGAAGGCACCAATGAGATACAGCGCAACGTCATTGCCGCGCAACTGGTTTCACGCGGAGGCATCTAGCACCGCCGCCTGAACCGGCGGCAGAAAGGACACAACGTGGCCTACGTCATCACCCAGAACTGCTGTAAAGACGCCAGTTGCGTTCCAGTGTGTCCCGTGGACTGCATCCGGCCCCTCGGCGGAGCGGGCGAATTCACCGGCACGGAAATGCTTTACATCGACCCGGTGGCATGCATCGATTGCGGCGCCTGCCTGGAAGAATGCCCAGTCGACGCGATTCACTACGACGAGGACCTGCCCCCGGAACTCGAGCGGTTCAAAGACATCAACGCAGGCTACTTCGAACGCCACCCGCTCGAACCCGACACTCCCGCTGAACCCGCCCAGCAGCGATCCGTGCCGCCGGGGTCGCTGCGCGTCGCCATCGTGGGTGCGGGACCTGCCGCGTGCTATGCAGCGAACGCGCTGATCGGCGTCGAGGGTCTTGAGGTCGATTTGTTCGAGCGGCTCCCCACGCCGTTCGGTCTGATCCGGGCTGGAGTGGCCCCCGACCATCAGCACACTAAATCCGTGGTGCGGATCTTCGACCACGTCTTCCGCAACAAGCGCTTCGGCTGCCACCTCAATATTGAGATCGGCAAAGACCTCACACACGACGACCTGCTCGCCCACCACCACGCCGTCGTGTATGCCGTCGGGGCATCCCGCAGCCGCGAGCTCGACATTGCGGGCGAAAATCTCGCCGGGAACCATTCGGCGGTGGACTTCGTCGGTTGGTACAACGGACATCCCGACCATGCCGACCACGATTTCGACCTGTCCGGCGAACGGGCCGTCATAGTCGGCAACGGCAATGTCGCCCTCGACGTGGCGCGCGTGTTGTTGCTCGATCCCGATCGACTAGCTCAGACCGACATTGCCGAGCACGCGCTAGAAGCGTTGTTGCACAGCAATATCCGTGAAGTCGTCATACTCGGCCGACGTGGGCCCAGGGATGCCGCATTCTCAGCCGGCGAGTTCCTCGCCTTGGGGCATCTACCAGGGGTGGATGTGGTGATCGACAGCGCCGAGTTGGAAGCCAATTCCACCGACGACGTCGAAACCGAACTCAAGCTACAGATCGCCCGTGAGTACGCCGACAAGCCGAACAACCCAGACAACAAGCGGATCGTGTTCCGCTTTCTCACCTCGCCCGCAGAAATCATCGGATCGGAATGCGCCGAGGGACTGCGCATCGTCTCGAATCACCTCGACGAGGACGGCGGACTGATCCCTGGTGACCCGTCGGGAGGCACCGAGGTGATCGAAACGCCGTTGATCCTGCGCTCGATCGGCTATCGGGGATCGGCCATCGAGGGGCTGCCCTTCGACGAGGCCAAAGGTGTTGTCCTCAATGACCGTGGCAGGGTCATCGACGATAACGGCAACGCGTTGCCCGGTGTTTACGTGACAGGCTGGATCAAGCGAGGACCGCGTGGCGTGATCGGCACCAACCGGAACTGTGCGGAGGAGACGGTCGGCAATCTGCTCGACGACTTCGACGCCGGTCTACTCGCTCGCGGCGTCCGTGGCCGCGAGGAGATCGCCACCCTGCTCGCTGAGCGCGGCGCCACTCCGGTCGGTTGGGACGGTTGGCGGGCGATCGACGCAGCCGAGCGCAAGCGTGGCGCCGAGGCTTCGCGGCCGCGGGTCAAGTTCGTCGACATCGCCGACTTGGTAACCAGCGCCAAGAGTTGACCAAGGACATTGCGGTTGTCCAACTCTGCCGCGAAGGCCCGCGCCTGCACCTGGCTGACCGTCCCGGCGATGATGCAGTCGTAGGTTGGTCACGCTTCTCCTGTGAGATCCAGAGATCCGATATGCACGACCTCACCCAGCAACCCCAGATCAGCGTCGACGGACTGGGCGGCACTCAGGCACGCGGCGACGTCCTTGCGGAGGAAAGGGGCCGCCATCGCGGCGAAGTTGTCGACTCCCCCCACCTGCTGGACATAGGAAGAGACGTTGCTTCCGCCGCTGCACACGGCCAGTGCGGCAAGCAGTTTGACCTCCTCAACGCCGAGCCGATCACCGAGGCGCGCGGCGGCCGCCACCAGTTGCGCGTTCGCGGCGAACAACAGATTGTTGATCAATTTGATGTCCAGCGCGGTGCCCAGCGCTCCGGTCGCCACGATGGGATCGGCGTACGCGGCCAACACAGGCCGCACCCGCTCGACCGCCTCGGTGGGGCCCCCGACGAGGACGGTGAGCTCCCCTTTCGCGATATCGTCAGCGGTGCCGCTTACCGGCGCATCCAAAATAATCGGCGCATCAGATGATTCAGCCGCCAGATGAGTCAACGTCGCCAAGGTCCCCGTCGTGTGGGACACGAAGACCGCATTCGGTTTGGCATTAGCGATGAAGCCCCGGGGCCCAGCTCCCAGCTCACGGAGTTGAGCATCGGAGAACAGACACGAGATGAGGACGTCGCTGGCGCCCGCAAGGTCCGGCACCGAGTCGGCCAGTGATGCACCGGTTTTCGCCAGCCGGGCGCGCACGTCATCGCGGCGTGCGTAGACCAGCACTTCGTGTCTTGCACCGAGCAGTCGCCTCACCATCGGTTCGCCGAGCTGGCCTGCTCCGATGAAGCCGACGACATCAGACATGGGACGGACTCCCCGTACTCAGACAACGTAGGCAATTTCGTGGCACCCTTGCCTCCACCAAGTCAAGATCGAGTCACCGGCAGGGCGTAGAACCCTGTTTGAACCACATAATTTGTCCCAGTGTGCTTTTGACCACACGCTAGGGATTAATGGGGTTCGCGTCAAGGCGACGAAGGGCTCGCCCCAATACCCGATCAGGCGTAGAAGTTGGAGCCCCCGTCGACATTGACGTTCGCCCCGGTCGTGTAGGTGTTGCGGGGGGACGCCAGGAAACAGATCATCGGTCCGATGTCCGACGGGATGCCTGCGCGGCCAAGATCCGCACGCACTCCGAAAAACTCGGAGATGTAGCGCATCACCGACCTTGGGTCGTCTGCGCTGACACCGGCGTCGGCGGGGAGTGTAGCGATGTGTCGCACCATCTGATCGGAGACGTAGGTGCCGGGAGAAACTGTGTTGGCGAGGATGCCGTCCGCCGCCAACTCCAGCGATAGGTTCTTGGTGATGCTGGTCAACGCCGCCTTGGCGGCGGTGTATTCGATCAAGCCGAAACCCTGGCTGCGTGCCGACATGGCCGCCAGGTTGACGATCCGAGCCCATTTGGCGGCCCGAAGCAACGGCAGGGCGGCGCGAGCCGACCGCACGGCGCTCAGCGCGCCGACGACGTGGGCGTCGACGAACTGCTCGTCCGACACCTCGTTCCAGGGCAGCTGCGAGACCTCGGGTCCCACGGCGCAGACAAGCGAGTTCAGCTCACCCCATCGTTCCCCCAGTTCTGCGAATCCGTTGACAATGCTCGCGGCATTGCTTGCATCCACCGAGACCCCGACCGCATCGGGACTGCCGAGCTCGATTAGGCGCTCCACCGTCTCGTCGAGCGCATCACGTCCACGTGCCATGACGGCCACCCGGGCCCCATCGGCCGCAAAGCATTCGGCCGTTGCGCGCCCCATGCCCTTACTGCCGCCCTGAATGCACACCGCCGCGCCGGCCAGATTCATGTCCATATGATGTCTGGACTCCGTATCAGTTGGCGGATGTCGGATGGGCCTGCATATAGTGAACTAGTTTACCTATTCCGATGGCGTGAAGCAGCACTTTCTCGCAGCTGTCGGAGCCACCCGCAACCTGTTTGAGGTGCATTTGTCGGATGGAGTCAGTGCGGGAATGAGCGCCTACCCGATATGGGTGTCTCCTCAAGACCGACAACACTCGCGGAGAGCTTCCGCCGTGCTCTGCTACACGCAGAAACTGCAGTTTGTTCCCTCGGACGAAGACGTCGTAGGCGTGACACCGCACCGGTCACCAGTTCGTGTGGACGCGGCACGCGCTCACTGACCGCGAAAGTCAGCCGAACGCCGATCCCGAAATGCGCGCGCGCCCTCGGCAAAATCTGTCGTCTTGACCAATCTCTGTTGACCGTCGGCCTCGATCTCCTGCACCGGCACCAGTTCGGACAACGTCGCGGCCGCCAGTGCCCGCTTGATCCACCGGTAGGCCTGCGTCGGGCCAACGGCCACGGCTTGGACCACCCCCGCGAGCTCGGCAGCGTAGTCTGCATCGTCGATGACATGGGAGATCATTCCCCACTCGAATGCCACTGCCGCCGAGACTTTTTCAGCGGTCAACGCCATTCGTGTGGCCCGGGCCCGCCCGATCGCGGCGGGCAGCAGTGCCGACGCGCCGCCATCGGGCATGAGACCGACCTGGCTGAACGCCAGCTGGAAGAAAGCCGATCGTGCCGCAACGACCAGATCACAGGCCAGTGCGAGTGCACAGCCGAGCCCGGCCGCCGGCCCATGCACACCTGCCACCACCGGTTTCGGTAGCGCCGCGATAGCCCGGACCACTTCGTTAGCCGCCTGCGCGGCGCCTCGGGTGTCACCACCGGTCAGGTCGCCGCCTGAACAGAACGCGCGGCCTGCGCCGGTCAGCAGCACGGCACGCACCGAATCGTCGGATGCCGCGTCCCCGAATCGAGCGGCCAGCTCGGTGAGCATCGGGGTGTCGACGGCGTTCAGCTTCTCGGGACGGTCCAACGTCAGACGCTGTATTCCGCCGTCGCGACTGGCCGAGATGCCGCTCACCGCAGCGCCATCACAGACCCAGGTCGCGGCCGATGATGTCTTTCATGATCTCGGTGGTGCCGCCGAAGATGGTCTGTATCCGAACGTCTACGTAGTCGCGCGCGACCCGGTACTCGTTCATGTAACCGTAGCCGCCGTGCAACTGCACGCAGCCATCGACGACCTTCTTGGCGGTTTCTGTGCACCACCATTTGGCCTTGGCGGCCTCGACCGCGGTCAGGTCCCCGTCGAC
>JAVROG010000180.1:0-11005 GCA_032162865.1 Mycobacterium sp.
AGATACGAGGCCTGGTAGTCATCGGAGGTGTTGAAGTCGGCCCTCACGTCGGCCATGACCTGTGGGAAGGCACGACCGGCGGCCACCTTGTCGCAGATGCCGTACCCGTAGCTCAGTGCGGCGTCAGCGTTGGGGAAGTTGTAGCCGGGCCGCACGAACACGTTGACCAGGTAGGCCACGTTGTCCGCGCGAGCGCACGGCGTAAAGGCCACTGTCGCGGCAGCAACGAGCGCTGCATTCGCTAAGAACACATGCGCCAGCGACGTCCCCAGGGAGCGGTGGAATACGGATCGGCGCTTCATGGTGCTGGCTAGACCGGGTCGAATTGCGAGATCAGCCATCGGCCGTCGACCTTGTCGAGGGTGATCCGAACAGTTGACGCGGTGTTGGCCGGTGCGTCCCTTCCGACCGTGACGGCCTGGTCGACGAACAGCAGGACGACGGCGTGATTTTCGGTCGCCGACGTCGACGCTGCGGCCGGGACGGTGGCCACCGCAGAAATCTGTTTCTGCTGTGCTCCCGGGATCACCACATCGTGAGTCAGCTTTGTGTAGGCATCCAGGAACGTCCCGGTCAGTCTGCTCTTGGCGGCCTCGAGGTCCTTCTGCACCGTCTCCGGCCGGTAGGACAGCAACGCGACCGTGCCGTCGGTCGCCGCCCGCACAGATTCCTGGCCTGGGCGAGTGTCGCCGACCGAGTCGTGTTGATACTTCAAGAAGCCAGCGGCTGACGCCAGCAACAACGCCGCTGCCGGCAGCACGCAGTACGCGATGGCCCGCAGCCACTTGACGCGCCGCCTTGTCCGCGTCGGCTTGTCATCGTGGACTGGTTCGTCGAACTCGATTGTCGCCGCAGTGAACTCGTCATCGCCACCAGCTGTGCCTGCATCGGTGTCATCGCCGCGGCGACGCTTCGGCCACCTCATGACACGAACTCGACGTTGGAGACCTTCGCCTCGTCGCCGACCTTCTGCACGAACATGCGCAATCGCCAAGCCCGCGGTTCCGTCTGGGCCGTACCGGCATTCGAGGTCGTCACAGTCACGGCCACCAATGCCTTGGCAGTGTCGGCCGTCTCGGACTCCAGCCCGGCCTCCGTCACCGTGCCGACCGTGACCGACTTGGCGCGCTTGACCACATCGATGAATGGCCCTGAGCGCGCCGAGAAGTCGTCGTGGAACTGCCCGATTGCCCCGTCCAGGATCCGCTGGACGTCCGCGTCCGCATGCTGCCAGTCGATCGTCGTCAGATTCAGCGCGCCCTGCCTGGCCGCCTGCAGAAGCAGGCCTCGCTGGGCCTGCGTCTGGTGCGACTCGTGGAGGCGAAAGCCCAACCATCCCACCAATGTCGCCAACGCAACGACCACGGCCAGGCCGAGTATCGTGGCCAGCCGTAGCGCGGACTCCCCCGACGGCCTGCGCGGTGGGTCGTTTGTGTCGTCGTCGGCTGGCTCTGGGGTGTCGCTGTCGACGTCGATGGCCTCGTCGTCTAGTTCGGAATCGGTCGCGACCGGCATATCATTGCCTCCTTCATGGTCGTTGAATGTCAGCTTCCCGGCGGCACCAGCATCGATTGCCATGTCTTCTCGCCCGGCGCCGTGTGGACGAGATCGGCTTGCGTGTAGACCTTTCCGTCGGGCCCGACGTACGTACCGGTTGCCGGGTCGTACTGCGCAGCCGCTATCGGCGGCGGTGGCGGCCCGGGCGCACCCGGTGCTGCGGCCGGCGGCGACCCGGGCGGCAGCTGCGGGACGTCTTGACCGGTCCACGTGGCGTTGGGGTCGCCCTTCCAGTTGTAGCCATCGTTCAGCGGGACGTACTGTTCGTCGCTTTCGCACAACTTCACGGTGGCTGCGCGCTTACCTGGCTTGGTCTCGCACGGAATGTTCTTGGCGCCGCGCACGTTGAATGCCGAGTCCTGCGGTGTTCTGCAATATAGGTCACCGGCCGGGCGGTCCGGATGGTCCTCGAAGGTGGGCACCCGCCGCTGCTGGGCCGGCAGGAATCCGGTGCTGCATGGAGGCGGCAGATTGAGGTTGAGGTTGAAGCTGAGGTATTCGCCCCGGTAATCCTGCTTGGTGTCCTTATTCGCCACAAAGGTGGCACCGGCCTCGGAAGTTACTTGGGGAAGCAGCACCAGGAGCTGCTCGATGTTGGGTTGGTAGGTCAGCCCGACCTGGCCGACACTGACGAGATTGGCCAACACGATCGGCAAGGTGGGTTGCAACCGCTCGATCAGCTGACGTGCTTCGCCGAACGCCGGGCCCCCCTGGTCAAGCAGCCCGGCCACATCCTGGTCGTGGGTCTGCAATTCCCGGGTCACGGTGGCCAGGTTCGACGCCCAGGCCTGAATCGAATCGGACGTGTTGGTCTGAGAATCGAGCACCGGCTGCGATTGCTCGATCAGCGCGATCAGGGGATCGAGATTCTTGCGCGCCTCGATCGACAGGTCGATTGATCCATTGACGATTCGGGTCAGTTCTGGGCCGAGGCCGCCAACGGCCGTGTAGGACTCGTCGATGACGGTCTTGAGGTTGTCCTTCGGCACTGCCTTCAGACCGCTGACCACTTGGGAGAGGATGGTGTTGATGTTGGGCGGCACGCTGGTGTCGGAGAGCGGAATAACGTCGCCGTCCTTCAGCGGCGGCGAGGTGGCGTTGCGGGGCATCAACAGGACGTATTGTTCGCCGATCGCCGATTGGCTGTGCACCTCGGCTTTCAGATCCGACGGGATGTCGATGCCGGATTTCAGTGACAGCACAGCCTTGACGCCGGTACCGCTCAAGCGCACGGATTCCACCCGACCCACTTCAACCCCGCGATACGTGACGTTGCTGCTGCCATAGAGCCCGGCGGCCTCCGGCAGTTCCACCGTTACCGTGTACCGACCGACACCGAAGAACTTGGCGGGCAGCCGCATGAATTGCAACGACATGAACGCCAGGGCGACAAGCGCAATCACGGCGAAAATGGCCAGCTGGATCTTGGCCCTTCTGTGTAGATTCATTACGGCCCCTGATTCCAGCGGTACGGAATGGTCAGCGGGTTGCCGGCCCCGTTCGGCGGGCCAGCCCCGGTGCATGGGCTGGGGAATTGGCCGATAGTGCGGCCCCACTGCAGCTCCAACCAGGTCAAATCGCACTCCCACCGGGTGCCGGTGAAGACGGATGCGTCGATGCGGCTGAGCGTGAGGTCGATGATCGCCGTCAGGTTGGCGTAGTCACCCCGTTGCCATTTTTCGATGGTTTCGTTCGGAAATGGGAAGGTGAGAATCCCGCTGAGCGCTCGCGTCATGCTGGGGCCGGCATTGGCGAGAGATTCCAGGACCGGGCCCGTTTCCTTCAATATCTTCACCACGTTGTCTTTGGATTGGTTGACGGTGTCGGTGACCAGGGCACCGAATTTGCCGAGCTGATCGGCGGCGTCGACCAGGTTGTCCCGCTGTTCGTTGAGCACCGCCAGCGCGTCTGGGATGGTCTTGAGCGCCCGATCGATCACGGGTTGCTGCTCGGCTAACTGCCCGACCAGGCGGTTCAGGCTCTCGGCGGCCGCGATGATGTCTCCCGTCTGGTCGTTGAGATATGCGGTGAATCTGTCCAGTTGCACGATCAGGCTTCGCACATCTTTCTCGCGACCGCGGAACGCGGTGCTGAACGCCTCGGTGATGTCCTGTAGTTGGCCAATTCCGCCGCCGTTGAGCACCGTCGAAAGCGCGGCCAGTGTCTGCTCGGTAGTCGGGTAGAGATCGCTATGTGCCAACGGGATCACCGAGCCGTCGCGCAGCTTGCCTTGCGGTGGGGCATCGGTCGGAGGCGCCAGCTCGATGTGCTGCGAACCCAGCAGGCTGGTCTGGCCGAGCTTGGCGATCGCGTTCGCGGGCAGGTCGACGTCGCCGTTGAGGCGCATGGTCACCAACGCATGCCAGTCCTGACGCTGGATTTTCGTCACATTGCCGACGGTCACGTCGGCGACCCTCACCCGAGAGTTCTGTTGCAGGTTGTTGACATCGGGCATCTGCGCCTGGATAACGAAGGCGCCAGGGCCGCGGCCCTGGGTGCCCGGAAGCGGCAACGAATTCAGCCCGCGCCAGTCGGCACAGCCAGATATCGTCAGGGCCACGATCAACATCAGGCTCGCCGCCATGCGGCGTCGGCTGCTGACTATCATCAGCCACCTCCAGGGGGCACCATCATGCCGGGCAGGCCGGCGGCGGGGTCGGTCGAGGCCGTCGCGGAGGACGCGGCGTTCGGAGGCGGTGCTTCAGCGGCCAGAGGCGCGACCGGAGCTGGCGCTTCGGCGGGTAGGGGGGGGCCCTGGCCAGGCGCAGCCGGCGGGCCTGGCGGAACGAAGTCCGGCCGCATCCAGTCCTCGCTGTACGTGACCTCATTGGGGCGGGCCTGTGCTCCAACGAAGAGGTCAAACCCTAGCGGCGGCCAGTTGTACTCGCGGTTCTTCACGATCGGCGCCAGGTACTGCGCGCAGAGTTTCGAGGATTGCTCGGCACCAAGGCGGGAGGCAGCCTGGATTGCTCCGCAGATGAACGCAATCGGGTTAGCGAAGTTGTTGACCGCCAGCGCGCCGGTAAACGAACCATTGGCGGGCTCGAAGATGTTGCTGAAGTTCTGAAGCGCCCCCGGGGCGACGTGCAGCGCCTGCTTGACGTCGTCGAGGCTTCCGACCAACGTCGTGGTGATCGACGCCAGCTTGTCCGACGTGGTGCCAAGGGGCTCGCGGTTGTCCGCCGCGAAGCTCTGCAGGTCGCCGACGACGCCGTGAAGGTCCCCGACCATCTGGCCGACCTTGTTCGGGTCGTCAGCCAGAAGCCCGGTCACCGATGCCAGGTTGCGGTTCAGCTGCTCGAGCAGGTCGGTGCTGTCGTGCAGCGCCGACACCAGCGTCGACAGGTTCTTGAAGGTGCCGAAGATGTCTTTGCTGTGGTCGCCGAGCGCCGACAACGTCTGCGACAGCTTGATAATGGTGTCGCGGATGGTGGCACCCTGCCCCCGCAGGTTGTCTGCGGAGGTGTTGATGAACTCACCCAGCGTGCTCACGCCGCCCGGCTTGGTGGGCTGCAGCAGCTGGTTCAGCCGCTGAAGTTGGTCGCGAATGTCATCCCACTCGACCGGCACGGCGGTCCGGTTCTCGGGGATTTCCGCGCCATTCTGCAGCGTAGGGCCGGAGGCATAGGCCGGTGTCAATTGGATGGCCCGACCCGTCACCAGCTGCGGCGACAGGATCACGGCCTTGACGTCGGCGGGGACCTTGAACTTTGGATCGAACCAGAACCAAACCTTGACGCGCTCGGGCTGTGGTTCGATCTTTACGACCTTCCCCACCGGCACGCCGAGGATGCGCACGTCGTCTCCGGCGAACACCCCGGTGCTGTTGGCGAAGTAGCCGACCACCATCGTTCGGGCCCCCTGCCCACCGGCCCGGACCGCGACGATCACCCCGGCAATCATCACCACGACCAGAGCCGCAGCCAGGACGGTCCGGGACATCAATTTCGCGATCATGGTTGACCTCCCGGCGAAACGGGCGGCTGCTCACCCGGTGCCGGCACGTACACCGGTGAGGGCGTCGGCTCCGGTACGGACTGCAGGCCAGCCGGTAACTGGGCGGGCGGGCCCGGCGGCGGACCTCCTGGCGGCGGCGCGGGGAGGGGTTCGCGGTAGGGGTAGCAGCCAGTCGGGCCGGGCAGTGGCAGGCCGGCCGGACCGCACCCCTGATCGCCGGGGTTGCCGGTGATCGCGTCGGGCAGGGTGAGATGCGGCTCGCCGCCCTGGCCGGTGCGCGGGTAGGGCACCGGCAAGGGTGGGGTCCCCGGCTGGCCGGTCTGCGGGTCGGTCAGCTGCGACGGAGGCAACGTGGCCGGGTCGAGTCCCAGGTCGGAGAATGCGGCATCGATGAATGGTTGGACGAATTGACCGGGCAGCAGGTTGACGATGTACGCCTTGAAGAACGGGCCCGAGCCGATCGATTCACCGAGTGACAGGGCATAGGTACCGAAGCCCTTTATTGCCAGTTTCAGGCGTTCCTTGCGATTGTCGATGATCGTCAGGACGCCGTTGAGCTTGTCCAGAGCGGGCCGTAGTGTTTGTCGGTTTTCTGCGATGAATCCCTTGAGTTGCTTTGCCGCCGCTGAGACGTTGTGCCAGATCTGATCCAACGCAGCGCTTTGCGTTCGCAGCTCCGCAAGCAGGGCATTGGTGTCCTTGACCAGGCTGACGACCTGGTCGGTGCGCTTGGCCAGCACTCCGGTCGCGTTGGCGGCGTTCTCGAGGAGTTTGCGGAGGTTGGCATCGCGTTCGTTGAGTGTCTGGGCGAACCTTGCCACGCCCTGCACCGCGCTCTTCACCTGCTCCGGGGTGTCGGAGAAGGTCTGCGCCAGGGTCGAGAGCGACTCCGACAGCTGGGCGGTGTTCAGCCCGCTGATCGTGTTCGCCAAGTCGCCGACGGCGTCGGGCAGCTGGTAGGGCGACGTCGTCCGGTCGATCGGGATGGTGTCGACGAGCGTGTCATCGCCGCGAGGGAGAACCTCGAGCACCTTGGTGCCCAAAAGGCTCTTGGCCTGGATCCGCGCCTCGGAGCGCTCCCCTACGTGGATGTCCTTGTCGACCCAGAACGAGACCAGTACTCGCGACCCGTCGAGGTCGATGCTGGACACCTTTCCCGCGGGGTATCCGGAAACTTCGACGGCGGCGCCGGTGAACAGACCCCCGGCATCCGCGAAGTAAGCCGAGTAGTTCTTGCCCTGGTTGAGAAACGGAAGCTTCTGGTAGTTCAGTGCGCCCAGCGCGATCACGACCACGGTCGTAATGCCGATGAGGCCGATGATCACGGGGCTGCGCTCAGCGAACGATTTCATTTCGGCGCACACCGCCCTGTGCTTTGACCAGCAACTTTGACGTACACCGGCTGGCCGCCCTTCCCGTTGAGTTTGAGGACCGCGTCGCACAGGTAGAAGCTGAAGTAGTCGCCGTACATCGCCTGGCGGTTCAGCGCTCGGTACTTGTCTGGCAGCTGGTCGAGAAAGCGGTCGAGGTATTCGTGGTCGGCCACCCCGATGCCTGCGGCGCGGTCGAGTTCGTGAACCACCTTTTGGAACGGTTCTCTAGCCTCGGCGAACAAGTCGGCGAACGAGCCTGCGCCTGCGTTGATGTAGGCGACCGCGTGGGAGAGATCGGTCCTGCGTTTTGCCAACCCGCCGACCAGTTCGGAGAGCGACGTCACCGCCTTGTCGAACCGTTCACTCTGGCCGCCCAACGACCCCAACACCACGTTGAGGTTGTCGATGACCTGCCCGATCAGAAGATCGCGGTCGGCCAAGGTGTTGGTCACCGCGGCGGCCTGGTTCAGAAACGAGCCGATCGTGGGGCCCTGCCCCTGAAACGCCTGAATCAGTTGTCCGGTCAACTCGTTGACCTGGTCCGGGTTCAGCGCACGAAACAACGGGCGAAATCCGCCGATCAGCGTGTCCAGATCCAACGCGGGTTCCGTGCGGTTAACCGGGATCGTGTCACCGGGCCTGAGTGTCTTCGTCCCTCCAGCTCCCTCCATCAGGGACAGGAAGCGGTTACCGATCAGGTCGTCGTACCGGATCACGGCCCGGGATCCCTCGGTGAGAACCACCGAATCGTCGGCCGAAAACTCGACTCGCACCGTCGCGTCCCGGTTGACGGAAATCTTCTGAACCTTGCCGACCTCCACCCCGGCGATCCGGACGATGTCGCCATCCCGCAGGCCCGTGACGTTGGTGAACTCGGCTACGTAGCTCTTGCCCTGCTCGAACCGAAACTGCCCGAAGACGGTCACCAACGCGAATGCACCCAGCAGGCAGACCGCGAGGAAAATGCCTAGGCGCCAGGCGGCGCCCCTCAGATTGCCCACGTCGTCTCCTGCGTCGGTCGTCTGTCGGCGGTCACGGCGGCGTCTGCCCGTTGTCTTCGGGTTGCGCCGGTCCCGGGTTCGGCTGCGCCGGTGCCACCCCCGGCCACAGCGGCACCCCACCCGGCCCGTACAGCGGCGCGCCGTACGGCGGTGCGCCGGGGTACGGAACCGGCCCGATTGCCGGCCCGGGGATGCACTGGCGGATGGTGGGCGCCTCCGGCACGGCGCGCGTCGCAGGGAACCAGTCGGCATAGCACGGATGCCCGATGCCGGGGTTGGGCCGAATATCCACGCCGGTTCCCCATCCGGTGTTGGTGACGAGCTGGCGCACGGGGAAGTTCTTCGCAACGTCCGGCAGCGACCCACAGCCCGGCTTCCCGCCCGGCCCTCCCTTGGCCGCTGTAATCGGCAGATTGTCGGGATAGCTGTAGGGGTCGTTACCGGGCAATAGGGTGGCGTCAAACTGAAGCGTCCGGCCGTCGGCGCCGCCGAACACGGAATAGGCCCCGTTCTGCAGGTTGAATGTGGTGCCCTGCAGCAAGCAGGTGTACTCGGGGCTGTACTTGAGCAGTAGGTTCGTCGTGGGCTCCAGAGCGGCCGCCGATGCGGCGAGATTGTCCTTGCTCGTGACGAGCAGGTTGGTACCCGCCTTCGAGAAGCCAACGACGTTGAGCAGCAGGTTATCCAGGGACGTCGAATGATTCACGACCGTGGCGCTGGTGGTACTGGCGGCGTCGAGGACCGTTAGGATGTCCTGCGCTGCTGCGGCATAGGTGTCGTTGAATTTCTTGAAGGACCGCCAGTCCTGGCGGATGGTCTCGCTACGGTCGTTGAGCGCCGTCAACACCTGGTTGAGGTCGGTGGTGGCCTCACCGATCCGATCGCCTTGCCCGCGCACGGCGTCGGCCACCGCGGTCAGCACCGCGTTCAGCTTCGCCGGATCGATCATCTTCACGAGGTCGACGATGTTTTCGAAGACCGTGTTGACCTCTGTGCTGACATTCTTTGAATGGAGCACCGCGCCGGAAGCCAGCCGTTGTTTCGTCGGGTTCTCCGGAGAGACGAGTTCGACGAACTTGGCTCCGAATGCGGTGGTGACGTCGATTTCTGCTTCGACGTTTGCCGGGATGTACTGGATTTGATCGGGATCGATCTCCAGCTTCAAGCTGGCGCCGTGGTTCGCCGTGCCAACCTCGCTTACCCGGCCGACCTGGACGCCTCGCATCTTGACCTTGGCGTTGGTCTCCAAAATGATCCCGGACCGATCCGAAGTCAGGGTCACCGGAACGGTGGACTTGAACGTGCCTGCGAATATCGCCGAGGTCACCACGAGAAACACGACGGTAAACGCGATCAGTATCAGTGCCCACCATCCGGGGCCGATGTGCTGTTCTCCTGGCCTCTTCTCCATGTCGCTAGCCAGCCAGGTTGAAGTTGCCGGACTGGCCGTAAACAGCCAGCGAGATGAAAATGATCTCGATCGCCGCGATCACCATCGATGTACGCACAGCCCGGCCCACGGCCTCACCAACCCCGGCCGGCCCGCCGGACGCGTTGTATCCGTAGTAGGTGTGCACCACCATGATCACCACCGCGATCGCGACCACCTGGAAGAAGGACCAGATGAGATCGGTGGGATTGAGGAAGGTGCTGAAATAGTGGTCGTAAACCCCTGAACCCTGGCCGTAGATGGCGGTGGTGCCGGTGCGTGCAGCCAGGAAGGCCATCATCACGGCGATGCAATACAGCGGGATCACCACGATCACCCCGGCGAGGACACGGGTGGATGCGAGGTATGCGATGCTTCGGATACCGATAACCTCGAGCGCGTCGATCTCCTCGTTGATCCGCATCGCGCCGATCTGCGCAGTGGCGCCGGCGCCGATGGTCGCCGACAAGGCGACGGACGTGGTTCCCGGAACGATCAGCCGAACATTGAAAAACGCCGACGCGAACCCGGTAAGCGCTTCGAAGCCGACGGACGCCAATTGGTTGTAGCCCTGCACCGCAACCAACGCACCGGTGGTGATCGTGAGGAAGCCGACGATCGCGACGGTTCCACCCACCACCGCGAGTGCTCCCGAACCCAAGCCCATCTGCGCGATCAGCCGCCATAGCTCCGTCCGGTAGTTCATGACCGCATCTGGAATCGACATGAGCGTCTTGGCATAGAACTGTGCCTGCGATCCGATCCGCTTCCACTCGCCGGCTACGGTGTCTGACGCGCGTCGCAGTTTGGCGTATGGCCTGCTCGGAACGGCTTGTGTCATGGCGTCATCTCATTGCACCGTGAACTGGATGCCGACGGCGGTCACGATGATGTTGATCGCGAACAACACCATGAAGGTGAACACCACCGTCTCGTTTACGGCGTTGCCGACGCCGGCCGGGCCGCCGCCGACCGAGATGCCCTTGTAGCAGGCGATCAGTCCTGCCGCCATCCCGAACAGCGTCGCCTTGACCAGGGAGACGATCACGTCTGCGATTCCAGTAAGTAGCGTCAGACCTGCCACGAACGCTCCCGGCGAGACGTGCTGGACGTACACGGTGAAGAAGAATGCGCCGCTGAGGCCCACGAGGATCACCGTGGCGGACAGCGCCAACGCCACGGTAGTCGCCGCCAGCACGCGGGGAACCACCAGCGCCTGGATGGGGTTGACGCCCATCACCCGCAGCGCGTCGATTTCGTCGCGAATGGTCCGCGCCCCGAGATCGGCGCACATGGCTGTCGCGCCGGCGCCGGAGACCACTAGCACCGTGACGATCGGGCCGATCTGGTTGACGGTGCCGATCGCGGCACCGGTTCCGGAGAAGTCCGATGCACCGAATTCGGTCAGCAGAACGTTGAATGTGAACACCAGCAACACCGAGTACGGCATCGTCAACATCAGTGCCGGCAAGACTGACACCCGCGCGACGAACCAACTTTGAAGTACGTATTCCTTCCACGCGAACGGCGGCTTGACCATCGCCACGAAGGTGTCCAGCGCCATCGCGAAGAAGCCGCCCATGGCGCGGACCGGCTTGACGTCCAGATACGTCGTCATCAGCTGTGCCCCCACCGCTTGGAACGAATGGTGCGCGTGATGCCCATGATTAGACTTGTTGCGCGAATCC
>JAVROG010000181.1:0-5237 GCA_032162865.1 Mycobacterium sp.
GGTGTCCGCCGCGTTCGACCGCGAGCTTGGCCAGCGGGTTGGCGCACAGGTCCCCGCCGACGACGGAGACAGCCCACGGTATGTCACATTCGCCGAGTACTTCCAGATAAGCGTCAAGCGCGCGCTCCGTTGGGGGCAGCCCGAACGGCGCTCCCAGGTAACCGTGTTCGGTGGAGACGTAAAGCTTGATCATCGCCCCTCGTGGCAACCGGCCCGCACGCCACCATGCCAGTGTGGTGCGCAGGAAACCGGGTTCATAGATGGCCAGACTGGGGCCCAGTTGCTCTCGGTGGCAGATATCGAAGGCCCGACCGATCGTTTGAAATGAGTTGCTGTAGACCAAGTTTCCGGCGGGTATGCCGTCGTGGTCGGTGCCGCCGAGATTGACCGATCCAGGGTCTGCCAGCCCGACCCGCAATCCAGCCGCGGCCAGTGGGATGAGGTGTTCGTAGGAAATTGAGAATCCCGCACCGAAGTGGACCGTCGGGTACAGCAGAGCGTCGGGCCGCGCGGCGAGTACGGGCCGCCAGGCTTCGAGGTAGCGCTCTGCGGCCTGCTCCACGCTGACACCGTAAAGATCGATGTGGTTGTGGATTATCGCCGCACCTGCCTCCATACAGGCGAGGGCATCCGCGGTGATCTCCGATGGTTCCACCGGCACATGGGGATTGGTCGCCTTCGATGTGACGCCGTTGATGGCGCATTCAATGATGACGGGACTCATGCAGCAATCCTCCACTAGGGAGCGCAGCGTCGAATCAGAACCGGCCGGTAAGCAGTGCGCCCGGTGCGCTCGCTGGAACGGCGGGCCTGATCGGAGCCACCGGAGAAATGCGGACGTAGCCGGAACCGAGCGGCGGGCGCGGGTCTGGCTCGCCCTTATTGGGCCACAGTGCACCCAGCGTCGAACTGGTCAGACAGGGGAACCCAAAAATGCCGAACGCTCCGACGTGATAGCTGCTGCCCAACCGCACCCCCAGGGCGGCCGCTCCGGCCTCGTTTCCCAGCAGGTCCACCAGATTCGTGACAACCGTCAACTCTTGGCGACCTACGATCATCCGGTCGTGGTCGTGCAGGTCTGCCTCCGAAAGGCCCGATCCATTGAGGACGTCCGCTGCGGCAAGCCCGTTCTCGCAACCGAACCTGGTCATCAATGCGACGCTGCCGGCGTTCCTCGGGAAGTCCCAGTGGCGACACCTGCTGCCCGGCGAACACCCCCACGAGTCCAGTATGGACGCGAACGGAAGCTAGGCAGCCAAGTCGTCGTCGACCGATTGAGCCGCCGCGCGCCCTTTGCCACGCCGCCAGCCCCGGACCGTCGCGATCGCGGTCTTAAGTCCGCGGCGACGTCCGGTCTTCGGATCGCTCCCAGCGAATCCCGGCTCGAGCTCGGCGAACATCCGCTCGCTGCGCGTCTCGGGAGCATTGTCCGCGTCGTCACGCAGGTATTCGTTCGGCAGCGACAGTTTGGCGATAGTGCGCCACGTTCTGCCGTACTGCATCAGGAAAGAGCCGGTGGTGTAAGGCAAGTCGTACTTGTCGCAAACCGCGCGCACCCGCACCGAGATCTCGTGCAGCCGGTTGCTCGGCAGGTCCGGGTACAGGTGGTGTTCGATCTGGTGGCACAGGTTGCCGCTCATGAACCGCAACACCGGTCCGCCCTCGAAGTTGGCACTGCCCAACATCTGCCGCAGATACCACTGGCCCTTCGATTCACCGATCATGTCCGTCTTGGTGAACTTCTCTGCGCCATCGGGGAAATGGCCGCAGAAGATAACGGCATTAGCCCACACGTTGCGGATCACATTGGCCGTCGCGTTGGCCGTCATCGTGGACCGGTATGTCGCACCGGGCGACAGCGAGGTCAGCAGGGGAAAGGCGACATAATCCTTGACCACCTGCCGGCCCGCTTTGGCCAGGAATTCGTCGGTGCGCTGTCGGGCTTCGTCGTGGTCCATCCGCTTCTTGGCGATCTTCCCGATCTCCACATACTGCAGACCGACACCCCATTCGAAGAGGAGCGAAAGCAGGGTGTTGTAAACCAAATTCAAACTATTGAACCGTTTCCAACGCTGGTCGCGCGTGACGCGCAGCAAGCCATAACCGACGTCGTCGTCCATTCCAAGAATGTTGGTGTACTTGTGATGCACGAAGTTGTGCGTGTACCGCCAGTGCTTGGACGACCCGGCCATGTCCCACTCCCACGTTGAAGAGTGGATCTCGGGGTCGTTCATCCAGTCCCACTGGCCGTGCATGACGTTGTGACCGATCTCCATGTTCTCGACGATCTTGGCCACGGCGAGGGTGGCAGTGCCTGCCCACCATGCCGAGCGTCGTGAGCTGGCAGTCAGCAGCGCCCGTCCTGCCACCTCGAGCGCGCGCTGCCCGGCGATGGTGCGGCGGATGTAGCGGGAGTCCCGCTCCCCGCGCGAGTCTTCAATGTCCTGGCGGATCGAATCCAATTCGAAGGCCAGATTTTCGATGTCGGCGTCCGTCAAATGCGCGAATGCGTCGACGTCTGTGATCGCCATATGCTCTCCCTACGTCGTACGTCCCAAGACCTACGCTATCGTAACCTACGTACCCGTAGGTTACCTGTGGGTAACCCAGGGATGTCGATCTTAAACGTCGACAATGCAGTCGCCAGATGCCGCGGACACACAGGTCTGGACCCGGGACCCGGATTCATGTTCCCGGCCGGTGCGCAGATCGCGGACGTGGCCTCCCACCAGTTCGACCACACACGACTGGCAGATACCCATCCGGCAACCGAACGGCATCTGTACGCCGGCCCCTTCGCCCGCGTCCATGACCGAGGTTGCCGCATCGGCGGTCACACTCTTGCCACTACGGGCGAACGTGACCGTTCCCCCAGCTCCCGCCGGGGCGGCTTTGGCCACCGCGAACCGCTCCAAATGCAGTTGGTCGGCGATGCCCGCCGCCAACCACACTTTTTCGGCCTGGTTCAGCATGCCCTCCGGCCCACACGCCCAAACTTGGCGTTCCCGCCAGTCCGGCACCTCTTGGTCGAGCCGGGCCAGATCGAGCCGGCCCTGAGCGCGAGTCTCGCGCACCGACAGGCGATAGCCGCTGTGGTCGTTGGCCAATGCGGCCAACTCGGCGCCGAACATCACGTCGGACTCGGTGGGTGCCGAGTGCAGATGTGCGATGTCGTCAATCTGATTGCGGCGGGCCAACGTTCGCAACATTGACATGACCGGCGTGATCCCGGATCCGGCAGTGAGGAAAAGGATCGACGACGGCGCCGGGTCCGGCAGCACGAAGTTTCCCTGGGGTGCGGCCAGTCGCACGATGGTTCCGGGTTCGACACCGGCGACCAGGTGGGTGGACAGGAATCCCTCCGGCATCGCCTTGACGGTGATGGTGACGGTGCGCGCTGACCAGCTGGTGCTGGCCGGGGTCGACGTCAGCGAATAGGACCGCCAGCGCCAACGACCTTCGACCAACAGTCCAATTCCGATGTACTGGCCAGGCTGGTAGTCGAAGCTGAACCCCCAGCCCGGTTTGATCACCAGCGTCGCGGAGTCTTCGGTCTCGCGGCGGACTTCCAGAACGCGGCCCCGCAATTCGCGCGCCGACCACAGCGGATTGGCAAGGTGCAGGTAGTCGTCGGGCAGCAGTGGCGTGGTGATGCGTGCGGCTAATTTGCGCAGTGCGTGCCAGCCGGGATGCTTGTCAGCCCCGGCGACGGTCGGTTGCCTGGTGTTGAGCAATTTGGCGTTCAGCGCAGCGTATTTGGTGCCCATAGATACAAGCTACGGTACCGTAAGTTACGGTCATCTAGCCAGCGTGATGCCTATTACAGCAGCTCGAGCAGGAACGGCAGCTCCTGGGTCGCATACCAGGCCAGGTCGTGGTCCGCAGCGTCGCCGACGATCAGGTCGGCGTCCTCGTCGCCGAGGTCAGCGGCATCAATGGCCTCGATCGCCGCCGTCACCGCCGGCTCGGCGGCAACGTTGTCCACGTAGGCGGCGACGACCTGATCCATGGCGACCGGCGCGGCCAGTCTGACGACCGCATCGTCGAGATCGGGACGGTATCTGGCGTCTTCTACTTCAGCGGCCAGCACCGCGCGTCGCGGCGGCAGCCCTTCCCCCAGGTCGGCCGCGAGTAACCGCAACGACGCCAGCGCCGCCTCCCGTAGAGCCACCTCGGCGAGTTCGTCGTCGTCGCCCTCGGCGTAGGACTCACGCAATTTCGGTGTCACGGCGAACGCGGTGCCGTTGAGGGGGCTGAAAGAACCGTCGGCGACCAGCTGCCGCAGCACGGCCAGAGTTGCCGGGATGTAGACGTGGATCATCCGATCAGTGTGGCGGCATAATCATCGACGTAAGTCGACAACTCCCGCGGCGGGCGTTGGTAGTTGCCACTCACCACCGGTCGCGACGGCAACTTCACCTCCGGCCTTTCAACTTCCTCGTACTCGATCGTGGACAGCAGGTGGGCCATCATATTCAGCCGGGCGTGCTTTTTGATATTGGATTCCACGACGAACCAGGGGCTGGCGGTTGTGTCGGTGTGCACCATCATCTCGTCTTTGGCACGCGAATAATCTTCCCACCGAAACACCGACTCCAGGTCCATCGGGCTGAGTTTCCATTGCCGGACCGGGTCATTCTTCCGTGACTTGAACCGGCGTAGCTGTTCGTCGTCGGAAACCGAAAACCAATACTTACGCAACAGAATTCCGTCATCGATCAACATCTGCTCGAAGATCGGCGTCTGTCGCAGGAACAGCACATATTCTTGCGGCGTACAGAAACCCATGACTTTCTCGACGCCGGCGCGGTTGTACCAGGACCGGTCGAACAGCGCGATTTCCCCCCTGGCCGGCAGATGGCTGATATACCGCTGGTAATACCACTGCCCGCGTTGGCGATCGGTGGGCGCAGGCAACGCGACGACATGGGCGACCCGGGGGCTGAGAAACTCGGTGATCCGTTTGATCGCTCCACCCTTGCCCGCAGCATCGCGACCCTCGAAAACCACCACGAGGCGGGTCCCGGTATGCTTCACCCATTCCTGCAGTTTCACGAATTCTGTTTGCAGACGGAACAATTCGGCTTGATAGACATCGTCATCGATCTTGCGGACGGCCGGCTTCGCCGATTTCTTCTTCTTCGACTTTCTCGGCGCTTCGCGACTTGTCGGGGTGCTCATAGCAACGAAGGCTATACCGACGCAGCTACTTTGGCTCTTTTAGGAACGGGAGGCTC
>JAVROG010000182.1:0-20649 GCA_032162865.1 Mycobacterium sp.
GTGGCCGAGGTGATCGAGCTGGGTCCGCAGGCGCGGGGCCTCGAGGTGGGGCAGCGGGTGGTGCTCAACCCGTGGCTCTCCTGCGGACCGCGAGGCATCGACCCGCCGTGTCCCGCCTGCGACAGCGGCGACTACAGCCTGTGCTGGAGCTTCACCGACGGTGACATCAAGCCCGGCATCCACACCGGGGTATCGGCCGACGTGACGGGCGGATACGCCGAGTTGATGCCCGCCCACGACAGCATGCTGTTCGCCGTCCCGGATTCCGTGCCCGACGAGGCGGCGGTGTTCGCCGACCCGTTCTCGGTGTCCCTGCACGCCATCACCCGCCATCCGCCACCGGAGTCGGGCCGCGTTCTGGTGTACGGGACCGGGTCGCTCGGGCTTTGCGCGGTCGCGATATTGCAGGCCCTCTACCCCGACGTGGCGGTGGCCGTCGTCGCACGCTTCGCCGCCCAGGCTGAACTCGCCAACCGGTTCGGCGCCGCCAAAGTCCTTGCGCACGAACCACGCCTGGCCATCATCGAGGAACTGGTGGCTTGGGGCGGCGGTCGGCTGCATCAGCCGTTGCTGGGTCTGCCGATGGCACACCCCGGAGCCGTAGACATCGTCTATGACACGGTCGGCAAGCCGGAGACATTCGAAGTCGGGGTACGGCTGCTGACCGCCCGGGGGACGCTGGTGAAGGCCGGTGTGCACGCGCCCGGCCGGTGGGAGTGGAGTCCGCTGTACTTCAAGGAGATCAGCTGGGTCGGATCCAACGCGTTCGGCGTCGAGGAGGTCGAGGGACAGCGCAAGCATGCCATCGTGCACTACCTCGATCTGGTGTCCGGCGGGCGAATCGACTTGCGTCCCATGCTCACTCACGCATTCCGGTTGGAACAGTGGCGGGATGCGTTCCTGGCGATCGCGGATCAGGCCGGCAGTGGCGCCATCAAGGTGGCCATCGATCAGCGTTAGTTGCGATCGCAAGCGCGGCGGTGACTAGAGCGGGCGGGTTGCCTGGTAGAAGTTGAGCTGTCCGAGCAGACGGTGCGACTGGACGGCGACCTGTGTGCAGTCGAATCCGGCACCGTCCAGGAGCCGCGGAATCGCGTCGCCGAAGTTGCCCGCGGTGTGGTGGTTACGCCTGACCAGGCGTGCCAACGGACCGCTTTGCATATGCGCGTCGCCGCCGATATCCATCAGGTGCAACCTGCCGCCAGGGCGCAACACGCGGAAGATCTCCGCGGCCACATCGGGTTTCGCGTCCTCGCCGACATGATGCAGCATCATCGAGGAGAGCACCCGGTCGAATTCGCCGTCGGCATAGGGCAGTCGTTGGGCGTAGCCCTGTTCGAACGCGATCCCGCTCAGCCCGGCTGCCTTTCGCTCTGCCCGAGCCAATATCTGCGGGTCCGGGTCGGACCCGACCGCGTCTATCCCGGGTCGAGACCGCTTGGCTCTGATGATGACATTCCCGGTGCCGCAACCAATTTCCAGGACACGCTGGCCGTCGGCGAGTTCGGCGTGTGCGATCAGTTGTGGATATACCCTGCTGAACCCCATCAGGCGGGCGATCAGGTCGTACGCGGGCAGCAGTGCCTGATGCCCCGTGGCCGGAAGATAGTCATGTGGATGATGTTTGGTCATAGCATCCATTCTTAGTCATTATTAGACTGATGAATTGGGTGATTGTCGTCGAAATGAGGACTATCTTCGGTTTCATGCCACAACCCACTCGACTGAGTCGACACCGCGGGGGTGTGCCGGTCTATCGGTATCGGAGCGATCCGGACACGCCTCCGGTTTCGGTATCCCGGCGCGACGAACTCGTCGAGCCGCATCCGCATATCCACGATTTCCCGGCGCTCTGGTACGCCCCCGCAGCCGGCCAGGTGTGGGTGGTGGCACCCGGCAAGGTGCTTGACCCCGAACGAATCGTTCCGGCCGATGACGGGTTCGCCGTCTTCTTCGATCCAGCTGCGCTGGGGCAGGACGCGAGATCACCGTGGCCGGCGTGGCAAACGCACCCGCTGCTCTTTCCGTTCCTGCATGGTTATTCTGGCGGCGTACTGCAACTGGAGGTACCGGCGGCCCGCCGGTCGGTCTGGGATGACACGATCCGGTCGATCGAAACAGAGCTGAACCTGCGCCAGGAGGGGTATCGGCAGGCGGCGCTTGCCCACCTGACGCTGCTGCTGATCGAGCTGGCGCGACTGGCTCGCGACGTGGTGGCCGACCTACGGCGTAGCGGCGAACCGCTGCTGGCCGAGGTGTTCGCGGCGATCGACCAGCGCCACGGCGAGCGGCTGTCCCTGCGGGATGTGGCGGGCGAGGTCGGGATGACGCCCGGACACCTGACCACGGTCGTGCGCCGTCGCACCGGACGAACCGTGCAGGAGTGGATCATTGAACGCCGCATGGCGGAAGCCCGCGAGCTGCTGACCGAGACGGATCTGCCCGTTGGGGAGGTCGCCAGGCGCGTGGGCATACCCGATTCGGGTTACTTCAGTCGACTGTTCAGCCGCACGCACGGTGGCACGCCGCGCCAATGGCGTGCCGGTCAGGGCGGCCATACGGGATTGCACTGATGTTTCTTTGGTCATGCCCAGCCCATGCTGGCTAGCATGACCGAAACGGATCCATGTGTGAACTGGAGCGACGTGCTACCCACGGGAACGGTGACGCTGCTGCTAGCCGATGTCGAGGGCTCGACCCGGCTGTGGGAGACCCAACCCGACGACATGACCGCGGCGTTTGCCCGCCTGGATCAGGCGCTGGCCGAGCTGGTGGCGGCCCACGGCGGCGCCCGGCCGGTCGAGCAGGGCGAAGGTGACAGCTTCGTGCTGGCGTTCGCTCGCGCCAGCGATGCGGTGCAGTGTGCGCTGGAACTGCAACGCGCCCCGCTCGCGCCAATCCGCTTGCGCATCGGGCTGCACAGCGGTGAGGTGCGACTACGGGATGAAGGCAATTACATCGGGCCGACGATCAACAGGACGGCCCGACTGCGCGATCTGGCGCACGGCGGTCAGACGGTGCTGTCCGGGGCAACCGAGATCCTCGTCGAGGACGTGCTCCCGGCCGATGCGTGGCTGACCGATCTCGGCAGCCATGAGCTGCGGGGTGTAGCCCGTCCCGAGCGGGTCGCCCAGCTGTGCCATCCCGATCTGCGCAATGAGTTCCCGCCGCTGCGGATGACGAAAATTGCTGCTGCCGAGCATCTTCCGGTCCAGCTCACCAGGTTCGTGGGCCGCGCCAAGGAGATGACCGAGGTTCGTCGGCTACTGGCCGGGGACCGGCTGGTCACGCTGACCGGTGCCGGCGGGGCTGGGAAGACCCGGCTCGGTGTGGAAGTCGCGAGGCAACTGATGGCCGAATTCGGCGACGGCATCTGGTACGTCGACCTGGCGCCCATCACCGATCCCAATCTCGTACCGGTGGTGTTCGGGCGCGCGCTGGGCCTGCCCGACGAGCCGGGCCGCGCCATGACCGACGCGGTTGCCCGTTTCGCGCGCGATCGTCAGATGTTGGTGCTACTGGACAATTGCGAGCACCTGGTGGATGCGTGCGCGGACCTGGTCATCGGGTTGTTGGGCAGGTGCCCGCGGTTGACGCTATTGGCGACCAGCCGCGAGCCGATCGGGGTGTCCGGCGAGGTTACCTGGAAGGTCCCGTCGTTGTCACTGGCCGACGAAGCGATCGAATTGTTCACCGACCGTGCACGCCGGGCGCGCCCGGACTTCGCGGTCACCGACGCCAACAGCAATGCCGTGCAGGAGATTTGCCATCGGCTCGACGGCATGCCGTTGGCCATCGAACTGGCCGCGGCTCGTGTTCGCGCGCTGTCGCTGGAAGAGATCGTGGACAGCCTGCATGACCGCTTCCGGCTGCTGACCGGTGGCTCGCGAACTGCGGTGCGCCGCCAGCAGACGCTGCGGGCCTCGGTGGATTGGTCGCATGCCCTGCTGACCGAGCCCGAGCGCGTCCTGTTTCGCCGGCTCGCCGCATTTCTGGGTGGCTTCGATCTCAAGGCCGCGCAGGCCATCGCCGGTGGTAGTGACGTGGAGCGCTACCAGGTTTTCGATCAGCGCGCGCTGCTCGTCGATAAGTCGCTGGTGGTCGCCGAAAGTGATTGCGGGCGTAGTCGATACCGTCTGCTGGAGACTGTCCGCCAGTACGCGTTGGAGAAGCTCGGCGAGTCGGGGGAGGCCGACCCGGTCCGGTCGCGCCACCGGGACTACTACACGGCGATGGCAGTGTCGCTCGACGCACCCGCGCAAAGCGGCCATCAACAACGCGTCGAGCAGGCCAAAATCGATATCGACAACCTGCGTGCGGCGTTCGCGTGGAGCCGGGAAAACTCCGACATTGCATCCGCATCGCAGCTTGCGGCGGCACTGCAACCGTTGTGGCTCACCCGGGGACACGTTCGCGAGGGCCTGGAATGGCTGGAAACTGTCCTCGCCGAACAGGGGTCGGACAGCGTCTCAGAAACGTCGCGTGTTCGCGTGTTCGCGGCCAAGGTCACGCTGCTGGGATGGATTGGCGTCTCGGGCAACGTGGAGGAAGCCGAACGGGCTCTAGCGTCCGCCTATGACGCTGACGACAAGGCTCTGGTGGTCCGGGCGTTGGTCGCCCGCGGTTGTGCCAGCCTTCACGAACTCGATGTGGCCGCAGACTATTTCACCAAGGCGGCCGACCTGGCCCGTGAAATCGGCGACCTGTGGATGCTGAGCCAGGTGCTGGGCCGGCAGGCCAACATCCTGGTGGTCGCCGGCGACCCGCGCGCGCTGGCGGCAGCAGCGGCCGAGGAAGCGCTGCAGGTCGCCGATACCATCGGTGATCGGTTCGTCTCTCGCCATTGCCGCTGGGTGCTCGGCTTCGCATCCACACTCCGAGGCGATCTCGGCGCGGCGCTTGCGCTGTTCCGCGACGTGATCGACGACGCCACCGCAGAGCACGATGCGATGTTCCGGGTGTACGGCCTTCTTTCGGAGGGCGAGACACTGGCGTATCAAGGTGATGTGGTTGCCGGACTAGCCTCGGCGGAGGCATCTCTGCGGGCCTGCGCCGAACTCGTCGAACCGTATGAGGCCGCTTGTCACGGGGGCGTCGAAGTCGCCTGCCTGGCCGCCGGCGACGTGCCTGCGGCCCGCCGCGCCGGTGCGGCAGCCCATCAACGCTTCGGCCAGTATCCTGCGATGTCGGGGATCTACATGTGGTCGGCCTTGGCGCCGTTGCTCGACGACGACCTCGCCGTCGCCCGTCGCTGGGCCGACGACGCCGTCTCGGTAACCAGGGGCTGTTTCCGGGCCGGGGCGCTGCTGGTTCGTGCGCGTGTCGAGATTGCGCAGAGCGAACTGGACCGGGCCGAGCGTGACGCCTACGACGCGTTGGCCATCGCCGGCGACATACGGGGCTTTCTCATTGTCCCGGACCTTCTCGAATGCTTGGCCGATCTGGCGCGTCATGGTGGGAGCCACCGAGAAGCGGCGCGGCTGCTCGGCGCGGCGGATGCCGCGCGCCAGCGCATGGGTTCGGTTCGCTTCAAGGCCCTCGATCCAGCTCACCAGGACCTGGTGGTCCTGCTGCGAGACACACTGGGCGACAGTGACTTTGATGCTGCACTGGCCGAGGGTGTGGCGTTGTCGACAGAGGAGGCGATCGCCTACGCGCAGCGCGGTCGCGGCGAACGTAAACGCCCGGCCAGTGGCTGGGCCTCGCTCACCCCGGCCGAGCTCGACGTCGTGCGCCTGGTGAGCGATGGCATGGCCAACAAGGACATCGCGGCTCGGCTCTTCATTTCGCCGCGCACCGTGGAAACCCACCTCAGCCACGTCTACGCCAAGCTCGGCTTCACCTCGCGCGTGCAGCTTGCCCAACAGTTCAGCGCCTCAGCGCACCGCGGGATCCACTGATCGGCAGATCGATCGGGCTGATGACACCCGGCTGCGCGTCGCAGACGAACGGTATGGCGTTCACCGCCGCGATCGCGGTGCTGTCCATCAATACGGTCATGACGTCCTGGCCCGGAAGGCCGAAGCGGATCGTCGCGTCGACGTGCGGTGTGCCTTCGATCACCACGCTGAACCCCTTGGCGTCGGTCCATTGCGGGTCGAGAGCGTCGGCACTCATGGTCCAGCAGATGGCCAGCTCAACCACTGAGCGACCGTTGCGCAGGCCGCGATAGGTGCGGCGCTGCCCGCCCACCGTGCCGGCCGCATAGTCGACCCACCCCAAGCTCAAATCTTCTGTCAGCAAAGCATTTTCGACGAATGCCTCGGTGCCGTCGAGTTCGGCACCCAGCATGTCGGCGATCATGTCCAGCGTCTCGAAGTAGCCTAGGCCGTACCGTTGGGTGGCCGGGTCGATCGGTGTCACCCGCTGCCGTGGTGGCTTGCCGAACCCCAGCACCGACCATACTTCCCGAACCGGATATGTGGTGCAGTCCAACGTCTCGACCAGCTTGACGCTGTCGACCTTTCGGCATGCGCCGGTAAGGAATCCGGCGACGACATTGATGAAGCCCGGCTCGAATCCGGTACCCAGAAAGGTTGCTCGGCCTTGCTGCGCCGCGTCCTGCAGCGCAGCGCTTTCGGTCGGATGGTGGCTGCCGGTCAGGAAATCACCGGTGGTCACCACGTTGATGCCGCGACGCAACATGGTGGTCACCAGTTCGTAGTCGATGACGCGAGGGAGGTAGTTCACGCAATCCGGCTCGAGATCGAGTAGCGCATCGACGTCGTCGGTGGCAAAGACTCCGGCCGGCGGTCGGTCGGCGAGCGTGCCAGCATCGCACCCCACCTTGTCCGCGCCGAACGCGTGCACACCCACCACGTCGAAGGCGTCGCGCTCCAACAGGGCGCCGAGCGCCCGCTTGCCGATGTTGCCGGTTGACCACTGCACTACCCGGTACTGCCGCATACCTCACCGTAACCGTTGACAGCCGGTCCCGAACGTTGTTCTAATCAGAACACTGTTCGAAATTGGGGGAGCGCATGGCGAGTGCACCGGTGCTGCGGTACGGCGCGCTGGATAGGGCGCATCTGACCAAGCACCTCTGGCGGCTGGCCAAACGTGTCGGGGTCAATCGGGTGACGATGCGCGAACTGGCGGCCGAGGCGGGCACCCGGCCGTCGTCGGTGTACTACCACGTGCGCGACAAGAGCGAACTGCTCGACCTGCTGATCGAATCGGTGCTCGCTCAGATCGAGGTGCCGCAATCCGGTGACTGGGAATCGCGGTTGACCGAGCTCTACACCAATGCCTGGAAGGTGCTGATCGAGGTCCCGGGGATCGCGGGCCTGCTCCAGGAACATCCGCACACCGCCGCGGCCACCGAGATGGATCGGGCCACGCGCGCCATCCTGCGCGAATCCGGTTTGCGTAAGCAGCATTTCGAGGCGGCACATGCCACCTTGTACGTCCACCTGCTGGGTTCGGTGCAACTCGAGCACCGCCCCGTCGGTGCCATGCCCGACGGGCCGAACGACTGGGCGTTCACGTACGGGTTGCGCCTGATCATCAATGGGCTGCGCAAAGAGATAGGGGAACGATGAGGGATACCACGATCGACCTTGCCGATCCGGCTATTTGGGCCTCCGAGTTTCCTGAAGATCTGTTTGCGCAGTTGCGGGCCCGTACCCCGGTTTTCCACCAGCAACTCACCGATGACGTCAAATCCGCGGTGGGCCGCGAGTTCTGGGTGTGCACCAAGCACGCCGACGTCGCGCGAGTGCACCGCGACTACGAGTCGTTCACGGCGACGCGCGGCCCATTGATTCAGAATGTGCCGCTGTTCGACGTGTATCCGGCCATCGTGAGTTTGGATCCGCCCGATCACACGATCCGCCGCAGAGTCATCACACGCGCGTTCACGCCACGCGCGGTGGCCAAGCTGGAAGACGGGATTCGACTTCGGGCCCACGCGATGGCCGGGGAGTTGCTGCGCGACGGCGGTGGTGAATTCGTGGATTTGGCAGCCGGGCTGCCGATCTCGGTGATCGGCGACATCGTGGGGATTCCGGAGGAGGACCGGCCGCGGGTGTTCGGTCTGATCGATCGGGTCCTGAAGGCCGCCGGGGCGCAGATGTCTGTCCCCGATGGTGACGACTTGATGCCGTTCATGGAGTTGTTCCAATACGCCAGCGAGTTGACCGCCCAAAAGCGGGAACATCCGGTCGACGACATCTGGAGCACGTTGTGTACCAACAAGATCACGGCGGACTCCGGGGAAAGCTTCCTGCTGCCGGCCAACGAGCTGGAGATTTTCTTCTTCATCCTCGGCCTGGCCGGCGCCGACACCACTCGGAATGCGTTGTGCGACGGCATGCGGGCGTTCGTCGCGAATCCTGACCAGATCGCGATCTACCGATCGGATCCCGAGGCGCGACGGACCGCGGTCGAGGAAGTCATCCGCTATTCCACTCCCATCATTTTCTGGGTGCGTGGGGCGACTCGAGACGTGCAACTCGGCGATGTGTTGATCCCGGAGCGGGCACGTGTGGTGACGATGCTGCGTTCAGCCAACCGCGACGAAGACGTCTTCGACGACCCCTACCGGTTCGACATACGCCGTGATCCCAATCCCCACCAATCGTTCGGCGGGGGCGGTGCTCATCATTGCCTGGGCGCGATGTTGGCCCGAGCGGAGATCAGGGCTGCCCTGGACGAGATCCTGTTGAACACCAATGACATTGACATCGGGGAGCCGCAGCTGCAGCTGCCCAATCTGTGCAACAACATGACGGTGTATGAATCGCTGCCAGTGACCCTGAGCGGCGCTAGAGCGTTTTGAACTCCAGCCACTGGTCGATGTCGAATCCCTCGCCGACACCGCGCAGTGTTGCGCCGCCGCGGCCCGGGTAGTGCGCGGGTATGACGGCGGCCCGAGCCGCGACGGCCTCGGTGAATATTCGGTGCCGGGTGATCGCGGCAGCGCGGGCATCGATGTCGAAGGCGCAGGCGTCTGCGGGTCGACGCACCTGCACCGGGCTGTGCGTGAGGTCGCCGACGAATACCGCCGGCTGTCCCGCGTCCAGCCACAGCACCGAGGAGCCGGGTGTGTGCCCTGGCGCGGGCCGCAGCCGCAGCGAGGGACTGATCTGGAAGTCGTCCGCCCATTGAATGATCTGTTCGGCTTCATCGACGGGTGAGACGCTGTCTTCGAAGACCAGGCGTTCACCGCGCTGCTGGACTTCTTCTTGCTCGGTGCGCGGGGATCGGCGTGCCGCAAACCCATCGGGGTGGAAGTGGCGGTAATCGAGCGCAGGCATCAGGTAGCGGGCGTTAGGAAAGGTCGGTGCCCAGGTATTCGCACCAGAGTCCTTGTCAAGCATGGTGTTCCACCCGACGTGATCGGAGTGGATGTGGGTGTTGACCACCACGTCGACGGCGTTGCGGTCAATGCCCGCCGATTGCAGTGCCGTCAGGAAACCGGTGTCCAGGTGATCCAGCGGCGGCGTCTGCGGGCGGGTGCGATCGTTGCCGATCCCGGTGTCCACCACGACAGTCAGGCCGTCGACCTCGATGACCCAGCTCTGGACCGCGATGTGCCACTGATCGGTATCGGGTTTGAAGAAATCCGGCACCAACAGGTCGGCGTTGTCGCGCCAGCCCGCGGGTGGGGTCTGGGGAAACGCGCGGGCGGGCAGGTCGAACTGCAGTTCCACCACCCGCGCCACGCTGGCGCGACCGAGCCGCACCCGGCTCATCAATTGGCGCGAAGGTAGGTGTACACCCCGGCGAAGTTGCGGTTCACTTCCTCGGGTACCGGCACCGGGCCGCCGAGCGCACGTGCGCCCCAGGCGATTTGGGCGGTGCGCTCGACCAGCGCGGTGATGTGCAGCACCTTGTCGGGTCGGGGACCGACGGCTACCAGCCCGTGGTTGGCGATCAGTGCCGCACCGCGTCCCTCCAGTGCCTTGACGGCATTGGCGCCCACGTCGGGAGTTCCGGAAGGGGCGTACTCGGCGCAGCGCACCTCCCCGCCGCAGTACACCGCAAATTCGTCGATGCAAGCCGGAATCGGCTGGTGCGCGACGGCGAACATGGTGGCCCAGACGGGATGGCTGTGGATGACGCTGCCGATATCGTCGAACGCGTGGTAGCACGCCAGATGCAGTTGCATCTCCGTAGACGGCATCCGACCGTCTTTGGCTTGCAGCACAACGCCTTCCGGGTCGACGAGAACCAGATCGTCGAGCATCATGTCGGCATAGTCGACCGACGACGGCGTGATCACCAGGTTGCCGTCGAAACGTCGGGCCGAGATGTTGCCTGCGGTGCCCTCCACCAGGCCCCGGCGCAGCATCTCCTTGGCCGCCGCCAGCACCGCGTCTTCGGTTTTCTCCACAAACTTCATGAGCCCAGCACCTCCGGGTTGACGATATGAGCGGGCGTATGGCCGGACAGCACCGCGGCCAGATCGTCCGCCACCATCTGCGCCTGCCGCGCCTCAGTGTTCCACGTGGCCCCGCCGATGTGTGGCGTCAGCACGACGTTCGGCATGCCAGTCAGCGGGTGGTCGGTGGGCAACCACTCGCCGGCGAAGTGATCCAGGCCGGCGGCTGCCACCTTGCCGCTGCGCAGCGCGTGAACGAGCGCATCGGTGTCGTGCAGCTGCGCCCGGGCGGTGTTGAGGAAAACGACGTCGTCCCGCATGGCCGCGAACTGCTCGGCGCCGATCATCCCGACGGTGTCGGTGGTGACCGGTGCGTGCAACGAGACGACGTCGGATTCGGCCAGCAGTTCGTCGAGGGTGTGCTGGGCGTCCTCGCTGTACGGGTCGTACGCGATGACCCGCAGGCCCAGCCCGGACAGCCGCCACTTGGTGGCCCGGCCGACGGCGCCCAGGCCCACCAGCCCGGCGGTCAGCCCGGCGATCTCCCACCCGCGGAACCGCTGATACGGGATGGTGCCGTCGCGAAACATGTTGCCGCTGCGCACATCCGCATCCGCGGTCAACAGTCGGCGGGTGGCCGCCAGTAACAGTGCCACCGTCATCTCGGCAACCGCGTCGGCGTTGCGGGCCGGCGTGTTCAGCACCGGGATGCCGGCCGCGGTGGCGCCAGGGATGTCGACGTTGTTGGGGTCGCCGCGGGTAGACGCTACCGCCCGCAGGCCTAACTCGAAAACCGGCCCTTTGACCGAATCGCTCTCCACCACAACGATATCGGCACCTTCATCGGTGATGCGTTGAGCCAACTGCTCGGCGCTGTAGATGCGCAGCGGCGTCTGATCTAGCTCACTTATCCAAGGGTCGTAGACCACGTCGACGAGCTGCTGAAGCTTGGCGAACCCTGGTCCGCGCAGCGGGGCCGTCACCAGGGCGCGTGGTCTCGACGTCACGGATGTCAATGCTGGCGTACCGTGGCGCCCGTGTCACGCGAAGACGTCACAATAGGCATCGACGTGGGCACGACGGCGGTCAAGGCGGTCGCGGCCGACGAGAACGGCAGCGTGCGGGCCCGGGTGCGAATTCCGCATCAGCTGCGGGTGCCGGCCCCCGATCTGCTCGAGCACGACGCCGACGAAGCCTGGCGGCAGGGCCCGGTGACCGCCCTGGACCGGCTGACCGAGCCCTCGACAATGAATGTGAAGGCGGTCGCGGTCTCGTCGATGGTGCCCTCGATGACGGCGGTCGATTCCGTCGGCCGAGCCTTGACGCCGGGGCTGCTTTACGGCGACGCCCGCGGCCGGGTGCCCGGTGCCCCCGTGCAACCGGTACCCGCGGTGGGTGAGGCCGCCGAATTCCTGCGCTGGACGGCCGCCGAAGCGCCCGAGGCGGCCGGGTTCTGGCCCGCGCCCGCCGTCGCCAACCACGCGCTGGCCGGGGAGTCGGTGATCGACTTCGCCACCGCCATCACCACCCATCCGTTGTTCGACGGGGCGGGCTGGAACGCGACGGCTTGCGCCGATTGCGGCGCGTCCGTCGATCAGATGCCTAGGGTCGAGACATTCGGGGCACCGGTCGGGCAGGTGCATCAAGGCTCCGCGGTGCTAGCGATCGGCGCGATCGACGGTCTGTGTGAGCAGATCGTGGCCGGGGCCGATCACGACGGCGACGTGCTGGTGTTGTGTGGCACCACCCTGATCGTGTGGACCACCATTGCCGAACCCCGGCAGGTGCCCGGGCTATGGACCATTCCCCATACCGCCGCCGGTAAGAGCCAGATCGGCGGGGCCAGCAACGCCGGCGGATTGTTCCTGGGCTGGGTGGATCGGCTGATCGGACCGGACGCACAGTCCGATTCGCACAATGCCGACCCGCGGCGGGTCCCGGTGTGGTTGCCCTACATCCGCGGCGAGCGCACCCCGTTCAACGATCCCGACCGTCGTGGCGCGCTGCACGGTGTGGATCTCACCCATGGCCCCGCCTCCGTACGGCGGGCGGCCTACGAAGCGTCGGGCTTCGTCGTCCGGCAGATGCTCGAATTGAGCGGTGCACCGGTGCGCCGCGTCATCGCTTCGGGTGGCGGCACCCGGGTGCAGCCATGGATGCAGGCCATCGCGGATGCGACCGGGCGTCCCGTCGAGGTGTCCGCCGTGGCCGAAGGCGCGGCGCTGGGCGCGGCGTTCCTGGGCCGGATGGCGGTCGGACTGGAATCCACGATCGCGGACGCGGCCCGGTGGGCGTCGGTGGATCGCGTCGTCGAACCGCGGCCGGACTGGGTGGGG
The DNA here is from genome assembly GCA_032162865.1 of Mycobacterium sp. Taxonomy (GTDB): domain Bacteria; phylum Actinomycetota; class Actinomycetes; order Mycobacteriales; family Mycobacteriaceae; genus Mycobacterium. The sequence goes on from JAVROG010000182.1 coordinate 12,661, forward strand.
CCGACCAAGGATCGCTACCGCCGGTTCCTGGAGCTCAGCGGATCCAGACTGGCGTAGCTGGCATCGCAGTGTCGTTCTACCCTTATGCAATGACTGACCACGACCAGACCGCAGCCCGTCGCGAGATCGCAGATGCCTTACTAGCCGCGTTGGAACGCCGGCACGAGGTGGCCGACGCGATTGTCGAGGCCAAGAACAAAGCCGCCGCGGTCGAGGCGATCGTCGCACTGCTCGGCACGTCGCACCTCGCTGCCGAGGCCGTCATGAGTATGTCTTTCGCGCAACTGACCCAGGATGCGCGCGCAAAGATCCTGGGCGAGCTGGACGACCTGAACAAGCAACTCAGCTTCGCGCTCACCGATCGTCCGGCCAGCTCGGGTGAGACGCTCGAGCTTCGCTCTTTCTCCGCCACAACCGACCGTGACATCTTCACCACCCGCACCGACGAGATCAAGGCAGCCGGTGACGGATCCGGCGCGCCGGCCGGCAGCATCGACGACGAAATCCGCTCGGCGCTCAAGCGTTTGGACGACGAGGAGGCCGCGTGGTTTGTGGCCGTCGATTCCGGCGAGAAGGTCGGCCTGGTATTCGGCGAGCTCTTCGAAGGCGAGGTGAACGTCCGGATCTGGATCCACCCCGACCACCGGAAGAAGGGTTACGGCACCGCGGCGCTGCGCAAGTCGCGCTCGGAGATGGCCTGGGCCTTCCCGGCGGTGCCCATGGTGGTGCGCGCCCCGGCCGCCAATCCGGGCTAGCGTCGCGGCTCATTTACACGCTCGTAACCTCCGCATATGATCAACCCCGTCAGCACCTCGTATGTCACGATCAGCCCAGTGGCGGGGGGAAGTGCCAGCGGATGATTCGGCATGAAAGCCGTTGTGCCCGTTGTGTTTTTCCGTGCACCCAGCATGAGCGTGGCAGCCATAGAGAACGGTGGTTCACGTGAGTCGTCAATGGTATGAGCATCCTTCGCTGGTCCTGCAACTGAAGGCGTTGGCCGGACTGCGCGATGACCTGCGCACCAAGAACTTGTTCGAAGGCGCCGATATCCGGCCCAAGGACGATCTCGGTGAGCCCACCGAGGAAGTCAAGCGGGCGCGCACCCCGGATGGGACGTGGAACGACCTGAACGACCCCTGGATGGGCTCCAAGGGGTCGGGCTTCGGCCGCAACGTCCCACTGGCAAAGACCGTCACCGACACCAGACGGCTCCTCGAGCCCGATCCGCGAGTCATCAGCCGCCGCTTGATGGCACGCGACGAGTTCAAGCCCGCCGGCATCATCAACGCGCTGGCTGCCGCCTGGTTGCAGTTCGAGAACCACAACTGGTTCTTCCACGGTGACGGCTTGAAGGACAAGAACATCGAGATCCCGCTCCGCAAGGGCGATGACTTCCCGGAAAATCCGATGCGGATCCGCTGCACCATTCCGCCGCACGGCGAAATCGTGGACGGGTGCCCGGCCCCGGTGTTCAGCAACGTCGAAACCCACTGGTGGGACGGTTCGCAGATCTACGGCAGTGGCAAGGAGCGCCAAGCCGAGGTACGCACTTTCGTCGACGGCAAGATCAAGGTCGGCGACGACGGCAGGCTGCCGAAGAGCGACATCCCCGGAATCGATCTCACCGGCATGCGGGAGAATTGGTGGGTCGGTGTGGGCATCCTGCACACCTTGTTTGCCCGCGAGCACAACGCAGTTTGTGACGAGCTGAAGAAGAACTACCCGAGCCTGGACGATCAACGCCTGTTCGAACTCGGCGTGTTGGTCATTTCAGCGTTGATCGCCAAGATTCACACCGTCGAGTGGACATGTTGTGTACTGCGTCATCCCGCGCTGCAGATCGGGATGAACGCCAACTGGTTCGGCGCGCTCGGCGAGACGTTCAAGGACCGCCTTGGCCGCGTCGGGGACAGCGAGGTGTTGTCCGGCATCCTTGGATCGTCGACCGATCACCACTCCGCGCCGTTCTCGCTGACCGAGGAGTTCGTGTCGGTCTACCGGATGCACCCGCTGATCCCCGACGACTGGAACTTCTTCTCGCTGGCGTCGGGTGAGCATCTCGAGAAGCGCGAATTCACCGAGTTGCAGGGAAGTTTCACCCGTGACTTCATGGATCGCATGGAGATGGGCGACATGTGGTACTCGTTCGGTCTGGCGAGTGCGGGTGCGGTGTGCCTACACAACTACCCGAACGCCCTGCGCAAGCTGACCCGGGTGGACGGACAGATCACCGACTTGGCCACCCTGGACATCGTCCGCGACCGGGAGCGTGGTGTGCCCCGTTACAACGACTTCCGCGAGGCGATCCGAATGCCGCGACGCAAGTCCATCGACGAGATCACGCCGAACAAGCAGTGGGCCAACGAGATCAACGAGGTCTACAACGGTGACGTCGACGCCGTGGATCTGCAGATCGGCATGCAGGCCGAGCAGCCGCCCAAGGGTTACGGCTTCTCCGACACGGCATTTCGCATCTTCATCCTGATGGCGTCGCGCCGGCTGAAGAGTGACAGGTTCTTCACCACGGACTTCCGGCCCGAGGTGTACACCCAGGTGGGGTTCGACTGGGTCAACCATACGACGATGAAAGATGTTCTGCTGCGCCACTATCCGGAGCTGGAGCCGGTGATCGGCGATGTTGACCGCATCTTCGCGCCGTGGCCCAAACTGGGTGCACCCGCACCGGGGAAGAAGCGTGGCGTCGAACGACTTGCCGATACGGTGCGCGCCTACATTCCGTGGGGGTCCTGAGCCGGTGGCTGACGACTTCAAGCACGCGTCCACTCTGGAAGGTGTCAGGTTCACCGCGCAGGTGGCGGTCCCCAACGTCATCCTGGGGTTGTTCAACAAACGGGAGCTGCCCAGCCGGATCGCCTCCACCGTGGGGGCCGACTATCTGGGCTACCGGTTGATGGACGGGATGGTGCGCAATTACGGTCCGGCGCCCTTCTTTGTGCGGGTCGCCCGCGACGAAGCCCTGTTGGTGCACCATCCCGACGATCTGCAGTTCGTGCTCGGTGGCTCGCCTGACCCCTTCGCGTCCGACCCGGACGCGAAGCGCAAGGGCATGACCGCATTTCAGCCCGATGCGCTCACGATCTCGCGCGGCCGGGAGTGGGAAGAGCGCCGAAAGTTCGCCGAGGCCGTGCTGGACACCGGCAAGCCGATGCACCGGCTGGCGCAACCGTTCGTCGACATCGCCGCGGATACCGCTCGGGAACTCTCGGCTGACACGCTGCGCTGGCCGGGCGTCAACAAGGCGGTGCAGCGCATGACGCGACGCGTCATATTCGGCGAGCCGGCTGCCGACGACGAAGAGTTGACCGCCATGCTGGGCGAGCTGATGTCGGCCGGCAACAAAATGCCCGATGAACCGGCACCACAGTACGGCGAGTTCGTCGCCAAGATCGGCCGCTATCTGACGGACCCGGCACCGGATAGCCTTGCCGCACTGATTCGGCAGGCTCCCGATCCGGGATCAGCGCCGCCAGGGCAGTTGGTGCACTGGATGTTCGCGATGGGAGACACGCTGGCGGCCAACGTTTTCCGAGCGCTTGGCGTGTTATCCAGTCATGACGAACAGTTGCGGGAAGTGAAAGCCGAACTGGCCGGAGCCGACATCGGCGCGGCCGCCGACATCGCGAAACTGGACTATCTGGCCGGGTGCCTGTTCGAAGCGATGCGGCTGTGGCCCACAACCCAGCTGTTCGGGCGGGTGACCACCCGAGACGTCGAGTTCCCCAACGGCGCCGTGCTGCCCGAGGGCCAGCAGGTGCTGATCTACAACGTCTTCAACCATCGCAACCGGGAGCTCATCCCGTACGCGGACCGATTCGCCCCGGGGGAGTGGGCCACCGGGGACGCGGGCAACGACTGGTCCTTCAACTTCTTCAGCCATGGGCCACAGGTTTGTCCCGGGGCGGGATTGTCGGTGCTGCTGGGTCAGGCGATCCTGGCCCACCTGGTCGATGCCGGCGTCACCAGCGTCTCCGGAAATCGGCTGAACCCGGCCAAGTCGCTCCCGCACGGCCTCGACCTGTATAGCTTCAGCGTGTCGCGGTAACGTACCTGATATCGCCGAACGCGACGGCCGAGTCTTCCGGAAAATCAAAACCGTTGGCCGCGTAGAGTTCTGGCGTGTTGCGTGCCGCTGCCTGCCAGCCGCGATCCGCCAAATAGCGCACCACATCGTTGCGTTCGCCGTCGTAGATCAGGTCGGCCCAGTTGAGGTCCAATCCGAGCCGGCGCCAACGGTCGCTGATCTCGCGACCGCGTTCGGCCAGGCGGTCCCGGATGTCCGGAACGTAGCCGGTGCCCAAGGCGCTCCCGCCGGTGCTGAGTGCGGTGATGTTGTCGAACAAGCGATCTTGGGCGGCCGGGGGCAGATACGCGAGCAGCCCCTCGGCGATCCATGCCGTCGGTTGCGTTGCGTCGAATCCGCCGTCGCGCAACGCAGCTGGCCAGTCGTCGCGCAGATCCACCCCGACTGCCCTGCGATCGGCGGTCGCAGTGGCGCCCAAGTCGGCCAGTGTGCGCGTCTTGAACTCGATCACCGTGGGCTGGTCGACCTCGAAGACCACCGTTTCGGCCGGCCATGGCAGTCGGTAGGCACGGGTGTCCAGCCCGGCGGCCAGGATGACGGCTTGATGTATGCCGGCCTCGGCGGCCTCGACGAAAAACGAGTCGAAGAACCGGGTGCGGACGGCCATGCCCTCACCGAGTCGCTGCGAATTGAACGCGGGATCGTCGTCGTCGACCTCGATCTGACCGTTCATCATCCGGATGAACGCATCCACGCCGACCGCGTTCACCAGTGGCTCGGCGAAGGGATCGTTGATCAACGGGTTGGGGCCCTTTGACGCCAGCGCGCGCCGAGCCGCCACCGCGGTGGCGGTGGCTCCGACACTGGATGCGAGATCCCAGCTGTCGCCGTCGTGTCGGTGGGTGTCGGGATTGCTCATCGAGGGAGTTCCTATCCAAGCGTGGCGGTGACGGTGACGATGTTGCGCAGCTGGGAAAGGGCCGGCTCGTCGGGAAAGGCGAGCCCGTAATCGGCGTAGAGCTCCCGTCGGGGCTTGGTGCGTGCCTGCCAGCCCAGCCCGGCGAGGTAGTCGACGACGTTGCTGCGCTCGCCTTCCCAGAACAGTCCCGACAGGTCGATATCGCAGCCCAGATTGGCCCAGCGCTGGCTGAACTCCTGGGCGCGTTCGGCCATCGGCACGCCCGAGTCGGGATGATATTCGGTGGCCACTCTGCTGCCGGGTCCGCTGAGCGCGGTGATGTAGTCGAAGAGCCGGTCCTGGGCCTCCGGTGGCAGGTACATCAACAGTCCCTCGGCGCTCCATGCGGTGGCCCGCGACGGGTCGAATCCGCAGCGGCGCAACGCCGCCGGCCAGTCGTCGCGCAGGTCGATGCTGACCGCCTTGCGGTGCGCCGAGGGAGTGGCGCCCAGGGCCGACATAGTTGCGTTCTTGAACTGGATCACCTTGGGCTGGTCGATTTCATAGACCACCGTGCCGCGCGGCCAGGACAGCCGGTAGCTGCGGGCATCGAGGCCGGCGGCCAGAATCACCGACTGGTCAACGCCCACGCGGGCGGCCTCGAGGAAGAAGTCGTCGAAGAAGCGGGTGCGTACCGCGATCGAGTCGCTCATCACCTGCAGTTCGCGTTCCCGGGACTCGTCGGAGGTGACCTCCGGCACCTGGCCGTCGACCAGGCGGGTGAAGTAATCAAGCCCGACCGCGCGCACCAGGGGAGCCGCGTAGCGGTCGTTGATGATCGGATTGTCCTGTTCGGAGGCCACCGCGCGGGCGGCGGCGACCATCGTCGCGGTTGCCCCGACGCTGGATGCCAGATCCCAGGTGTCTCCGGAAGATCGCTGTGACTCAAACGAAGCCATGGTTATTGCTCTCCTACACCCGCTCTGCGCTCAGATAGACCACCTCGCCGAAGGGGGCATCATCGCCCTCGGCCGGTTTCAAGCCGTGTCCGGCGAACAGGTCCGCGTTGCGCTCGCTGGTGGTCTGCCAGCCGTGCTCGGCGAGGTAGGCGCCCGCATCCTTGCGGTCGTCGAAATAGACCAGGGCGGCCATGTCGAAATCGAGGCCATGGTTCTTCCACCGCTCGTTATTGCGCTGCATGCGGCTGCGCAGCTCCTCCTGGTTGAGCTTGTTGATGTCCAGCAGGCCTTCGGTGGCGAACCGACTCCCCGGCACGCTCTGCGCGGTGACCTGATCGAGCAACCGGTCCTGGGCCTCGGCCGGGAGATAACCCAACAGCCCCTCGGCGATCCATGCGGTGCGCTGCGTGGGGTCGAAGCCGGCTTCGCGCAGTGCCGCGGGCCAGTCTTCGCGTAAGTCGAACGCCACCGTCCGCCGCTCTGCCGTCGGCTGGGCACCCAGCCCGGACAGCGTCGCGGACTTGAACGCGATCACCTGGGGCTGGTCGACCTCGAACACCGTGGTGCCGGACGGCCAGGGCAGGCGGTAGGCGCGGGAGTCCAGACCTGCGGCCAAGATGACGGCCTGCCGGATGCCTGCGGCGGTGGCGGCGTCGAAGAAGTCGTCGAAGAACCTGGTGCGAACGGCCATCGCGTTGGCGAAGTGCATCGTGCCGGCTGCCGTTTCTTCGTCCAGCTCAGACAGATCCAGTTCGCCGCTGGCCAGCCGGGAAAAGAAATCGACGCCCACCGCGCGGACCAGCGGCTCGGCGAAGGCGTCGCTGGCTACCGCACCCGCGCCCTGCGGGTGCCTGGCGGCCACGGCCCGCGCCGCGGCAACCATAGTGGCCGTCAATCCCACGCTGGACGCCAAGTCCCACGTGTCGCCCTCGAACCGTGCGCTGCCCACTTGGGTCATCAATTGCTCCCGAGAAATTGAGTTCTGTTATTTAGCAAATGTAACGAGCTACCCAGACTGTACGCCTGCGCGGTCGCCCTAATCCTTGGCGAGAAGGCCACCCTGGCAGGGCCAGTCCGTACCAGCTGTTAGTCTCGTACACGGTTTGACGCGCGACGCCGTACGTCCTGGCCTGCTGGTGTTGGGCGCGTGACGCGGGATGAACCCAGGAATGATCAGACAAAATTAGTTTGTGGAACCAGCCGGCCGATCCCGGTTGGCATGCCGCGACCAGAGTTCGGCTGCGCAGGAGGAAGAGTGCTTTCGGCTTTCATCTCATCGCTGCGAACAGCCGACCTGAGACGGAAAATCCTCTTCACGCTCAGCATCGTCATCTTGTACCGCGTCGGCGCCGCACTGCCCTCACCCGGTGTCAACTTTCCCAATGTGCAGCAGTGCATCAAAGAGGCCAGCGGCGGACAGGCCGGACAGATCTATTCGCTGATCAACCTGTTCTCCGGCGGCGCGTTACTGAAACTCACCGTATTCGCGGTGGGCGTAATGCCGTACATCACCGCGAGCATCATCGTGCAGCTGCTCACCGTGGTTATCCCTCGTTTCGAGGAGCTACGCAAGGAGGGCCAGTCCGGGCAAGCGAAGATGACGCAGTACACGCGTTATCTGGCGATTGCGCTGGCTGTCCTGCAGGCCACCAGCATCGTGGCGCTGGCAGCCAACGGCGGGCTGCTGCAGGGTTGCTCGCTGGACATCCTGGCTAACCAGACCATCTTCTCCGAGATCGTCATCGTCCTGGTGATGACGGCCGGTGCCGCGCTGGTGATGTGGATGGGCGAACTGATCACCGAACGCGGTATCGGCAACGGTATGTCGCTGTTGATCTTCGTGGGCATCGCCGCCCGCATTCCCGCCGAAGGCAATCAGATCCTGCAGAGCCGCGGCGGGATGATCTTCGCCGCGGTGTGTTTGGCAGCGCTGCTCATCATCGTCGGCGTGGTGTTCGTCGAGCAGGGACAGCGGCGAATCCCGGTGCAGTACGCCAAGCGCATGGTGGGCCGGCGGATGTACGGCGGAACGTCCACGTATCTGCCGCTCAAGGTCAACCAGGCCGGCGTTATTCCGGTCATCTTCGCGT
>JAVROG010000183.1:0-10542 GCA_032162865.1 Mycobacterium sp.
CCTTCGACCGCGCCCCCTCGCCGCTGCCCCAGCACCCGAAATTGGAGGTGCTGCAGGGCGACATCACCGACAAGGCGGTCTGCGAAGCGGCCGTGGACGGCATCGACACGATCATCCACACCGCGGCGATCATCGAACTGATGGGCGGCGCGTCGGTGACCGAGGAGTATCGGCAGCGCAACTTCTCGATCAACGTCGGCGGCACCGAGAACCTTGTAGAAGCCGGCCGGAAGGCCGGCGTCAAGCGTTTCGTCTACACGGCATCCAACAGCGTGGTGATGGGCGGCCAGAACATCACCAACGGTGACGAGACGATGCCCTACACCGACCGCTTCCACGACCTCTACACCGAAACCAAGGTGGTCGCCGAGCGATATGTCTTGTCTCAGAACGACGTTGAGGGCCTACTTACGTGTTCGATACGGCCCAGCGGCATTTGGGGAAACGGCGATCAGACGATGTTCCGCAAGCTGTTCGAAAGCGTGATCAAGGGCCACGTCAAGGTGCTGGTGGGCCGCAAGTCGGCAAAGCTGGATAACTCTTACGTGCACAACCTGATTCACGGATTCATCCTGGCCGGCGAGCATCTGGTTCCCGGCGGCACCGCCCCTGGTCAGGCGTACTTCATCAACGATGCCGAACCGATCAACATGTTCGAGTTCGCCCGCCCGGTGGTGGAAGCGTGCGGCGTAAAGTGGCCGAAACTAAGGATTTCCGGTCCAGCGGTGCACTGGGTCATGACGGGATGGCAGCGGCTGCACTTCCGGTTCGGCTTCCCCGCTCCGCTACTCGAGCCGAACGCGGTCGAACGGCTGTACCTGGACAACTACTTCTCGATCGCCAAGGCACGCCGCGACTTGGGATACGAGCCCCTGTTCACCACCGAGCAGGCGCTCAAAGAATGCTTGCCGTACTACGTCGACATGTTCCATAAAATGACGCGCGAGGCCGACGAAGCCAAGCGGGCGGGCAAGGGCAGCAAGGCCGCCAGCGGGTCGAAATAGCCAGTGGGCTAACGGAAGCTGACCATCTGAGTGCCCCAGGCGCCGCGGATCCGGGAATCGACGTCGTGCACGACGGTGTCACGCTTGTCGATGAGCAAGCAGGCGCGCTCGGGATCCTGGTAACGCGGCCACTGCGGCTCTCCGGCTAGGCCATCGGGCTCACCGTATTTGGCGTAGTTGAGCCACCGGGTCTGGATCCGGGTGGAGACGGCTGTCGCGGTCTTGGCGCCGCCAAGCTTTAGCGTCATGTCTTGTGGCGCGCCGAGAGTGCCCCAGACGTAGGGTAATTCGGTGGCATGTGCGGCCCGCACCAGCAACAGCTTGAAAACCGGTGTCGCGTAGTCGAACCGGTACAGGTGCACCGGCGCCACCCTGCTGTGACCATCGGCCAGCCACACTGAAGGCATCCGGAAGCCGATATCGGTGGCCATGCCGACACTGCGTGACTTCTGCCGGCCCGAGTATGCCGACCCGAAATCCGCCATGGTGGGCAGTTGCAGGTCGGGCTGTTCAGCGGCGATCTGGTCGAACATCGTCGTGATCGCGCGCGGCGTAATCGGCATCAGCGGCGAGCGCAGCAACCGAAACAATGCCGCCTCGTGCTTGTTGGTCCCGATGATCAACGGGATCGGGAGTGTGCGACCCTCCTGCGCCAGCTTGACCGGCTGGTCCTGCAACAGGTCACCATCGACGATCGGGACGAACGCGAGGGTGCCGGGGTTGGTGACGGGCACTTCGTTGAACACTTCACTGGTCGCCGCGATGAGGGCCTCGGTCGATGCGGTCGCCACCTTGTGGCCCTCGGACTCGGCGATACCCAGTTTGTCGAGGACGGCCACGGCAACCCGGCGACCTCTGTCCTGGTCGTACACCGAGGTGGCGGGCGAACTCTGGGCGATCGCCCGGACGAACAGGCCCTCGGCCGCCGGACTGGCGAGCAGGGTCGTGACGATGCCGGCACCGGCGGATTCACCGAACAATGTGACGTTGTCAGCGGCGCCGCCGAATGCCGCGATGTTGTCGCGCACCCAGGCCAACGCGGCCAGCACGTCACGCAACCCGATGTTGGAGTCGAACCGACGCTCACGCGTACTGAACGACGACAGGTCGAGAAAGCCCAGCGCCCCGACGCGGTAGTTGACCGTCACCACCACGACGTCACCGCCGGCGGCCAATGTATGGCCGTCGTACAGCGGCTGACTGCCCGAGCCCAGGACGTAGGCGCCTCCGTGCAGCCACACCAGCACGGGTTTTCCGGCACCGGGCTCAGTGCCGGCAGGTGCCCAAACGTTCAGCCGCAAACAGTCGTCGCCCTGCGGCGCGCCCAAATCGAGCTTCATGTTCGGCAGGGTCGATTGCGGACAGGCCGGCCCGTAAGCAGTGGCATCGATGACCTCGGTCCACCGCGCGGGCGGCTCTGGCGCCTGGAAACGCAGCTCGTCCACGGGCGGCGCCGCGAACCGGATGCCTTTCCACGCTGTCACGGGACCGTTCTCGGCACCGCGCACGGGTCCGTAGGTCGTCTCGACCACCGTCATACTTTTCCTCCTGCCGAAGCACTTCAGCCATCATGCGTGCCCGGAATCGACGATAAGGTTACGGAGCGCTCAATACCGAGGCGGAGGGCGGCAAAAATCCGGCATGAACACCGAATTCACCCCTACCCAGAAACGTGCTCTCGCGATCTTCACCCTCATCGCGCTCGTCTTCGGCGCGTACTTCCTGCGCAACTATTTCGTCCTCATCGTAGTGGCCGCCGTTGGTGCTTACCTGTTCACGCCGCTGTTCAACTGGTTCAACAAACGCCTCAACACCGCTTTGTCGGCCACCTGCACAATGTTGTCGGCGCTGGCAATGGTGATCGTGCCCCTGGGACTGCTGGTGGCGCTGGCGATCGTGCAGATCGCCCGCATGGTCGATTCGGTGGCCGGCTGGGTCAGGTCGACCGATCTGAACACCCTCGGCGACAAGACGCTGCACCTGGTCAACGAGCTACTGGCCCGCGTGCCGTTTGTGCACGTCACGGTCAGCGCCGAGGCCCTGCGCAAGGCGATCATCACTGCTTCTCAGAACCTCGGCCACTGGCTCCTGGGGGTGCTGCAGAACACGGCGGGCAGCCTCGCCACCACCATCACCTCGGCCATCATCTTTTTTTACGTGTTCCTCGCTCTGCTGGTGAACCAGGAGAAATTGCGGACATTGATCGCCCAGCTGAATCCGCTCGGCGAAGAAGCCACGGATCTGTATCTGCAGAAGATGGGCTCAATGGTGCGTGGCACCGTAAACGGCCAGTTCGTGATCGCCTTTTGCCAGGGCGTCGCCGGCGCCGCGTCGATATACATCGCTGGATTCCATCACGGCTTCTTCATCTTCGCGATTCTGCTGACCGCGTTGTCGATCATTCCGCTGGGTGGTGGGATAGTGACCATTCCGTTCGGCGTCGGGATGATGTTCTTCGGACATATCGGCGGCGGCGTGTTCGTGGTGCTCTTTCACCTCATCGTGGTCACCAATATCGACAACTTCCTGCGACCCGTTCTGGTGCCGCGCGACGCCCGGCTGAACTCGGCGCTGATGTTGCTTTCGGTGTTCGCGGGTATCAGGATGTTCGGCCCGTGGGGCATCATCATCGGCCCGGTGCTGATGATCATCATCGTCACCACGATCGACGTCTACCTTGCGGTCTACAAAGGCATAGACCTGCCGGTACGCAAGGTGGGTGAGAAGCCGGTACGCCGCAAGTGGTTTGGGCGCCGAGCTGACAAAGCGCAGGCCGCCGGGGCTGTTGATTCTTCCTAGGTCAATCGGCGGTCAGCCGCTGGGTGAGAAACTCGACGACCCGCTTGCGCGCCTCATAGGCAGGGTGGCCGTCGACCTCACGGACCTGGTCGGTGAGCACCGAATGCGCCATCCGGCCGAAACCGTGTTCGTTGCCTGAGCCGGAATCGATTTCGATCACTTCGAAGGCGTCGCCGAGGCGCTCCTTGAGCGTCGTGAAGCGTTCTCCCGGCGACATCCGGTCCTCGCTGAACCGTAATCCTATGGCGCACAGTCCATCATTGGCGCAGCGATCGGCCACGACGCCGAGTTCGGTTTCACTGAGCCCGGGATCGCGGCGCTGCTTGGCGGTCAGTGGAAACGGTACCGACGGTTGGCTGAGCACCGGGGCCAAGACGCTGTCGTCGACGGCGGCGGCCAACGCGAAGCCGCCGGTGAAGCACTGGCCGATCACGCCGACACCCTTGCCCGGCGTCGACGCGTTGAGATCGCGGGCCAAAGCGCGCAGATATACCGCCACCGGTCGCTGTTTGTCGGTGGTCATGGCGGCGAATTCCCTTGCCACACAACCCCGACTGATAGCGGTAACGACATATGCAACGGAGATGGGTCGGCCCGGCTCACCGAACAGCGACGGAATGGCCACGGTGAAACCGTTGTCCACCAGGTGATTACCCAGGCCCAGCACTCCCGGATGAATGCCCGGCATCTCGGGAATCAGCACCACCCCCGGTCCCGAGCCCTTGCGGTACACGTCGTGGGTGTAGCCGGCAGCGCTGAACGGCGCGACCGACCACCCGGAGAGATCTGCTTCGGGTGCGCTCACGAAACGTCCCTTTCTCGGTTCGTGGTGCTACCGGCTAGCGTGCCGGTAGCGGCTGCTGGGATTGCGTAGCAGCCGCCAGCGTACGGAACTGTTCGGGCGGGCCGGCACCGGTGATCGCAATCTGGGTCGGCCCGGCCGGACTGGTCAGTCGGGTGGTCCACACCGGCTCCACCGCCCCGTGTTCGTCGGCACCCTGATAAACAACCCAGCTGGTTCCCGCGACGTCGACGGTTCCGGTCGGAAACATACCTGGATGGATGGAGCCGACCAGCTTGTCCTCGTCGGCGTTGCTCTGTGCCAGGCTCAGATACAACCCCGTCGGGCTGATGTAGCCCACGGTCGAAATGGACGCGTGCAGCCGCTCCCCCTGAGCTGGGCCCGGTGACCCATCCGCTATGCCGCCGCGGCCCCCCGAATTGGGTTGCCACCCCTGCGGCAGTTGAGGCAGCCGGATCGGGAACCCCAGTGTCGTCGCGTCGGCCCGCAGGGCCTTCCCCGCGTCGTAGGACGGGACCGTTCCCCGGTTTGTCCCACCTGGCTGAAACGAACACATGCCTACCAATCCCGCCAGCAGGATGCAGCCGATCACCAGGGGCGCCAGTGACCAGAACATGTCGCGACCGTCTTGCAGCAACCGCGGCTTGGCCGGCCTGGGGGTCGGCTGCGGCTCAGAGGTCACTCCCCGAGTATCCCAGCTCCAGCCGAGCGTTCTGCTTCTGGGACAATTGCGAACCATGAATGATGAGCACAATCCATGACGGCACCGGGGTCCGGCCCGCCGCCGACCGTGGTTGCGAGCCCCGGCACGTCTTCGGCGCGATCGCCGCGTGGGGAAGCCCCAGACCGTAACTTGGCCCTCGAGCTCGTGCGCGTCACGGAGGCCGGCGCAATGGCCGCGGGCCGTTGGGTCGGTCGCGGGGATAAAGAGGGCGGCGACGGCGCCGCGGTCGACGCGATTCGCGAACTGGTGAATTCGGTGTCGATGCGTGGCGTAGTGGTCATCGGCGAGGGTGAAAAAGACGAAGCGCCGATGCTCTACAACGGCGAAGAGGTGGGCAACGGCGACGGCCCGGAGTGTGACTTCGCCGTCGATCCGATCGACGGCACCACGTTGATGAGCAAAGGCATGCCCAACGCGATCTCGGTGCTGGCAGTGGCTGATCGCTGGGCGATGTTCGACCCGTCGGCGGTGTTCTACATGAACAAGATCGCCGTCGGACCCGACGCGGCGCACGTGCTGGATATCACTGCGCCGATCGCCGAGAACGTCCGGGCGGTCGCCAGGGTCAAGGCCCTGTCGGTACAGGACATGACCGTGTGCATCCTGGACCGGCCGCGGCACGCTCAGCTGATCGCCGACGTCCGCGCCACCGGCGCGAGGATCCGACTGATCACCGACGGCGACGTGGCCGGCGCTATCTCCGCGTGCCGACCGGGCTCGGGCACCGACATGCTGGCCGGCATCGGCGGAACCCCGGAGGGCATTATCACCGCCGCCGCGATCCGCTGTATGGGCGGGGAGATCCAGGCGCAGCTGGCACCCAAGGACGAGGCCGAACGCCGCAAGGCGCTCGACGCCGGCCACGACGTGGACCGAGTGCTGACCACCGAGGATCTGGTGTCCGGCGACAACGTCTTTTTCTGCGCCACCGGCGTCACCGACGGCGATCTACTCAAGGGCGTGCGCTACCAACCCGGCGGCTGCACCACCCAGTCAATCGTGATGCGTTCCAAGTCGGGCACCGTGCGCATGGTCGAGGCCTACCATCGGCTGTCCAAGCTCAACGAATACTCGGCGATCGACTTCACCGGCGACACCAACGCCGCCTATCCCTTGCCCTGACATCCCAACAATCCAGCGAGGACCTGATTTATGGCCGAGGACGCCGAATACCGCATTGAGCACGACACCATGGGCGAGGTCCGGGTGCCGGCAAAAGCGTTGTGGCGCGCACAAACTCAACGCGCGGTGGAGAACTTTCCGATCTCGGGCCGCGGCTTGGAGCGCACTCAGATCCGGGCGCTGGGTCTGCTGAAAGGCGCTTGCGCACAAGTGAATAAGGACCTCGGATTGCTGGCACCGGAGCGGGCCGAGGCGATCATCGCCGCGGCGGCTGAGATTGCCGACGGCAAGCACGACGACCAGTTTCCGATCGACGTCTTCCAGACCGGTTCGGGCACCAGCTCGAACATGAACACCAACGAAGTGATCGCCAGCATCGCGGCTGCCAACGGGGTTAAGGTGCACCCCAACGACGACGTCAACATGTCGCAGTCGTCCAACGACACTTTCCCCACCGCCACCCATATCGCGGCTACCGAGGCTGCGGTGAGTCATCTCATCCCGGCGCTGCAGGTGTTGCAGGATGCATTGGCGGCCAAGGCACTGGAATGGCACAGCGTGGTGAAGTCAGGCCGCACGCACCTGATGGACGCCGTTCCGGTGACACTCGGCCAGGAGTTCAGCGGATATGCCCGCCAGATCGAGGCCGGCATCGAAAGGGTGCGCGCAACCCTGCCCCGGCTGGGCGAGCTGGCCATCGGCGGCACCGCCGTCGGAACCGGACTCAACGCGCCTGACGGCTTCGGCGTCAAGGTGGTCTCGGTGCTGGTGGAGTCGACCGGATTGTCCGAATTGCGCACGGCGACTAACTCTTTCGAAGCCCAGGCAGCCCGGGACGGACTGGTCGAAGCGTCCGGCGCACTGCGCACCATCGCGGTGTCGCTGACCAAGATCGCCAACGACATCCGGTGGATGGGATCGGGCCCACTGACCGGCCTGGGCGAGATCCAGTTACCGGACCTGCAGCCGGGTAGCTCGATCATGCCGGGCAAGGTGAATCCGGTACTGCCGGAGGCGGTTACGCAGGTCGCCGCCCAGGTGATCGGCAATGACGCCGCGGTTGCGTGGGGCGGTGCCAGCGGTGCCTTCGAGCTGAATGTCTACATTCCGATGATGGCACGCAATATCCTCGAGTCGTTCAAACTCCTGACCAACGTGTCAAAGCTGTTCGCGGAGCGCTGCATTAGCGGGCTGGTCGCCAACGTCGATCGCCTCCGCGAGCTGGCCGAGTCATCGCCGTCGATCGTGACACCATTGAACTCGGCAATCGGCTACGAGGAGGCCGCCGCGGTGGCCAAACAGGCGCTGAAGGAACGAAAGACGATTCGCCAGACCGTCATCGATCGCGGACTGATCGGTGACAAGCTCTCGGAAGAAGAGTTGGATCGCCGACTCGACGTGTTGGCGATGGCCAAGGTCGAGCCGATCGATTAGGCGAGCAGGTATCGACGTCACGCGGGTGTCTGCGGTGACGTGGTTGCGTGGCCACCTCTGACGGAGGCGGCCGGTGAGAGTAAGGGTGATTCAACAATGACGGTTCCCCCCGGCGGTCCCTACGGTCAGGATCCCTACGGAACGAACCCGTATGGCCAGCAACCCTATTGGGGTGGCCCGCCGCAGGGGCAGCCACAGTTCCCCCCGCAGGGCCCGCCGCAGGGTGGCCAGTACCCCTACCCGCCGCCGGGCGGCCAGTATCCTCCAGGCACGGACCCCTACGGTCAGCCCGGCTACCCGCCCCAGCAGTTCAACCAACCCGGACAACAGGCTCCGCAGGGCTGGCCGCCGTACCCCTCCGGACCGCCGCCGTCGGGAAACTCGAAGATGCCCTGGCTGATTGTCGCCGGCATCGCGGTGCTGGGCGCGATCGTGTTGGTGGTGATCCTGGTGGTCAACCTCAACAACAAGGGCAGCGACAAACCCTCGGCCAACCCCTCGGAGACGACGAGCGCCGCCACCTCAGCACCGGAGAATTCCCTGCAGACCGCGACCGACTGCACCCCCAACGTGTCCGGCGGCAACAAGCCGACCGGTGACACGATCACCGCCGGCAAGCTCTCATTCCCGGCCAGCGCGGCACCCGGCTGGTCGCCGTTCGTGGATGACCAGAATCCGAACCTGATCGAAGCGGTGGGTCTTGGCCAGGAGGTGCCCGGCGCCAGCCAGTGGATGATGCAACTCGAGGTCGCCATCACCAATTTCGTGAGCAGTATGGACGTCAGCGCGCAGGCGTCGAAGCTGCTGGACTGCGTGGCCAACGGTCCCGGCTACAACCAGGTAAAGCCCACGTTGGGTACCAAGAAGACCTCGTCGATGACGGTCGACGGGGTCAAGGCCGCCCGGGTGGACGCCGACATCACGATCGGCGACACCACCCGCGGGGTGAAGGGCGACTCGGTGACGATCATCGCTGTTGACACCAAGCCGGTCACCATCTTCCTGGGCGCGACGGCCATCGGTGATACGGCGTCGTTGACCACCCTGAACAACGTTATTGCGGCGCTGAAGGTCTCGAAGAAATAGCCGGCTAGTCCGGGGCGGCAGGCGCGCAGATGTGCGTGGGTTCGGAGCGCCCGCGCAGCACCGTGGAACAGTGCTCGGCCCAGCGCGCGCACTCGGCGTCGTCAGCGCGGTCGATGGCCGCAGCGGAGCACAGGATTCTCCCGTCGGAGGTCTTGGCGAGGTCGGCCAGTCGCGCTGCCTCATTGACGGCGTCACCAATCACTGTGTATTCATACCGGTTTTCGGCACCGATATTGCCCGCAAAGACCCGTCCGGCCGAGACCCCGACGCCGAAGTCCACCACCGGTAGCCGGCGCAGCTTCTCGCCCAACGCACGCGCGGTCGCTAACGCAGCCGACGCCGGTTCGTTCGTCCGCAGCGGCGCGCCGAAGATGACCAGCGCGGCGTCGCCCTCGAATTTGTTGATCAATCCCTGATATTCATCGACGGTGCCGACGACTATCCGGAAAAAATCGTTGAGAACTTCGGCAACCTTCTGCGGCGGAAGGCTTTCCGCCAACTGCGTCGAACCCACCAGATCGATGTAGAGGACAGCCGCCTCCACCACGTCGCCGGACATCGAGACACCTTCCTCGAGGGCGCGGCGGGCGACGTCCGCTCCGACATGGCGGCCGAACAAATCACGTATCCGCTCGCGTTCCTCCAGGCCGGTGACCATTCGGTTGAATCCGGCTTGCAGGCGCCCGATTTGAGAACGTTCGTATACCCCGACGTAGGTATTCATGTGGCCGTGCTCGACCTCGGCCATCGCGTCAACGACCTCGGCGATCGGATCGGCAATCGATCGCGACGTCAGGATCATGGTCGGCAGTCCGAGGACCAGCGCAGCCAGCGACACCACCAAGACCGGCACATCCAAAGCTGTGGATTTGTCGATAAGCCAACCATATGAGCGCAGTACGACGAATGTCGCGATCACACCGAAGGGGATGGCGCTGCCAAGGAACCACAGCAGAACCATCCGCGCGAACACCCCGGGGACCGTCAAACGTGGCTCGCGGCCCCGCGTGGCGACGGTCATGATCGGCCGCAGGGTGCGCTGCGCGAGCAGCAAGCCCGTGCCCGCCGCTGCGGCGCCGCCGAGCACCACACCTAAAATGATGGGGACCAACAGCGCGGCCCCACCTCCGGCGTTCAACGCGATCAGGATGGCGGCACACGCGACCCAGACCCCGGCGAGCAGAGCTGATTGCCGGATTCCGAGTTTCACCGCAGCGTCTCGTTGAGCCTCGCTCGGTTCCTCGCCTGCGACGTACCAACGCAACGTGGGAGCCAGGATCATCGCGCCACCCACAGCCACGGCAGCGATTCCCAGCAGAATCAGGAACGCGACCAATCCTGTGTTCTTCTCGGCGAAATCGGCGCCCAGCGCGGCCGACGTGTGTCCGCGCAGCGGGATCAGGATGGCGACCGCGTCGAGGGCGGCGAGGAAGTATGCCAATGCCAGGTCGCTCGCGTATCGAATCGACAGCCTCAAGGCGGACTTCGGTACCTGCCTCTGGTCGCTAGGCACCGTTATTCGGCCCGCCCGAGTTCTGTCCCGGGATGTCGGTGATCGGGAGATTCGGCAT
>JAVROG010000184.1:0-3149 GCA_032162865.1 Mycobacterium sp.
GTGCAGTTTGCCGGCAACATCGCCGCCGCTGCTCGCGATCCACTGTTGCGCGAGCTGACCGGCAACCACGGCGGGTATCTGACCAAGACCCAGGTGGATATCGCTCAAACATCTGGCATCACTTCGGATTTCATGTTCGGAAACGCCCCGAGCGATGATCCGTATCGGCAGGTGAACTTCGTCAACGACGACGTCGTGGTTCCATTGGAACTCGTTTTACTGGGCGGCTTGCTGACCATCGTCGTGGCGGCCGTACTGCTCATGGTGATACTGCGGCGACATCGCCGTCGCAGGCGCTTGCCCTCAGGGACTCTCGGCTAGTCCGGCCACGTCCAAGTGGGTCATCAGTCGGTCGAGAAAAATTCGCTGACCCTTGAGCAACTTGGTGCGCGCCTGCGCTACCGGGAACCAGCCGACGCGATCGACCTCGGGGAACTCCCGCAACTTGCCCGAGCCACGCGGCCACTCCATTTCGAAGGTGTTGCTGCGAGCGTCGGTGATGTCGAGATCACCCCGGACAGCGAAGGCCGTGACCACCTTGCCGCTGGGTTGCTTGACCGGCCCGAAGTCGATACGCGGTCCGTCGGGCACAGCCAGCCCGAGCTCTTCGGCGAACTCGCGTTGGGCGGCCGTCCACGGGTCGTCTCCCTCGAGATACTCACCTTTCGGGATCGACCAGGCGCCGTCGTCCTTCCGTGCCCAAAACGGCCCGCCCGGATGCGCGATCAGAACTTCGACAAAGCTGGTCTGTGGACCGGCGCGCGCCCGATACAACAGCACACCTGCGCTGAGCTTCGGCATCGATCTCAGGCTCCGACGGCCCGCTCCAGATCCTGCAGCGACGTCTCCAGATGCACGAGCAACCGCTGCAGATGCGGCACGCTGCGGCGGCATCCGACCAGCCCGAAATCGAGATTGCCGCCATTGTTCACCAACGTGATGTTCAGCGCCTGGCCGTCGGGGATGTTTGACAACGGATAGCTGCCGTCGAGCCGCGCGCCGCCGTAGTAGAGCGGGTCCCCCACACCGGGCACATTGGAGATGACGAGGTTGAATGGCGGCGGCACCGTGGAAAGGAAGCCCGGTACGCCGGTCAGCATCAGTGGCGCCATGTTCAGTGCCGACAACGCCAACACCTGGTAGGAGGGCAGTTGCGCGAGCACCTTCTTGTTGCGGCGCATGGACTCGGCGATCAGCTCGATCCGCTGTGCCGGGTCCTCGACGTCGGTGGCCAGATTGCACAGGATGCTGCCGACCTTGTTGCCGCCGCTGTCGGCGTCGGCCTCGGATCGCAAGCTCACCGGAACCATCGCTACCAGCGGCGTGTCCGGTAACGCGTCCTGCTCGAGCAGGTAGTAGCGCAGCGCCCCCGCGCACATCGCCAACACCGCGTCGTTGACCGTCACGCCTGCGGCCTTCTTCACGCTCTTGACGCGATCCAGCGACCAGGACTGACCGGCGCACCGGCGGGCTCCGCCTACCTTGACGTTCAACATCGTATGCGGGGCGACAAACGGTAACGTCAATTGCTGCTCGAGAAGCGCGGCGCGGGCCAGCTTCAATGTCGACGGCGCAACTCCCATAACGGATCCCGCCATTTTCACCAGCGACCGCAACGGGTTCGAGCCGCCTTCCGACGGCGGCTTCGGCGGGCGGCGCAGGCTCCACATCGCCTTCACCTGGGTGTCCTCGGGGTCGGTCGTCATCGTGCGCTGCATCAGCTTCACCGCAGAAACGCCGTCGATCAGGGCGTGGTGCATCTTGGTGTACAGGGCGAAGCGGCCGTCCTTGAGCCCCTCCACGACATGGAGTTCCCACAGCGGGCGATGACGGTCGAGCAGGCTGGTGTGCAGCCTCGAGGTTAGCTCGAGCAGATCGCGGACGCGTCCCGGCGACGGCAACGCCGAGCGCCGCACGTGGTAGTCGACGTCGACTTCGTCGTCGTATGTCCACGCCAGCTGAGAAATCCCGCCAGCGATCGTCGCGGGGTGCTTCCGGAACGTCGGCTGAAATTCGTCGTTGGCCACCAAAGCGTCATAGAACTCCCGCACGAATTCCGGGCCGGCCCCCTCGGGGGGCTCGAACAACGACAGCCCACCCACGTGCAAAGGATGCTCCCGTGATTCGGTGAACAGAAACATCGAGTCGGTGGGCATCATCAGTTCCATCCCGTCATTAAAGCCTGTCGAACAGCTCCGATGAATGCTCCGGCGACATGGGGTGCAGTATCGAGTTGTGTCGACGCTTTTGTGGGATCAGCATGCCTGTCTGCCGTTGCAGATCGGCACCGATATCGAGCCACTGACGCGTTACCAGCGCGGTGGCGGCACGTTGGTGTCAGTGAACGTCGGGTATTCGCCGCAATCCTTCAGCGACTCAATGGCTTTGCTCACGCACTACCGCGCGGCGATCGCGGCGCACCCAGACCTGCAGTTGGCGGCCGACATCGACGAAGTAGCGGCCATCACCTCAGCAGGCGGCATCGCGGTGGTATTCGACCTGGAGGACTCGGCACCACTCGACGACAACCTCGAGAGCCTGGCCGCGTTCGCCGATCTCGGGGTGCGCACTCTGCTTCCCTCCTACAACTACGCCAACCGCGCGGGCTGCGGCTGCCTGGATGGCGAGGACACCGGACTGACCGCATGGGGCGAAGCGATCGTCGCCGAGATGAACAGGGTCGGCATTGTGGTGGACGGGTCACACTGCAGTGCACGGACGGGCTTGGATATGTGCGAGATAACCACTCTCCCAATGGTTTACAGCCATTCCTGCATGCGATCGGTGTGGGACCACCCGCGCAACATCACCGACGATCAGGCGCGCGCCTGCGCCGCGACCGGTGGCGTCGTCGGCATCACCGGCGTCGGAATCTTCCTGGGCCCCAACACTCCCACCCTCGAAGCGATGGCGCGGCATGTGGAGTACGCAGTGGAACTCATCGGTATCGACCATGTGGGCATCAGCAGCGACTTCTCCTTCGACCACGCGGATTTCCTCGAGGAGTTGGTGCGCAATCCCGATCTGTTCGATGACAGCTACACCCGCTGGGGGCCCATTCAGTGGATGCCGCCGGAAACCCTGCTGACTCTCGGCGGGCACCTGGAGAGTCGCGGCTGGAACGCCGCCGAGATCCACGCCGTCCTGGG
>JAVROG010000185.1:0-9970 GCA_032162865.1 Mycobacterium sp.
GGCTGCGGCAGGAGCCAGCGGCGCGGTGGCGGCCGGTGGGTGCGGCGCGGCTGCGGCAGGAGCCAGCGGCGCGGTGGCGGCCGGTGCCTGCGGCGCAGGCGCGGTGGGTGCCCCAACCCGTGCCGGCGCGGGAGCGGCCGCCCCCGGCGTGGCCACCCGGAAGCCATTGACGATGGCGTCGGTGGCGGGTGCGTCGCTGATCGCCTGCGATGCGGCGGTTGTCACCGACATCGAGACCAGGTATTTGTCCGGTCCGGAATTGGCGAGGACGTGGCGCCGCGAAGTGTTGAGCGTCATGTCGTTTTCGCGATAGGTGCCTTCGATCACGGCCGACGGGAACGTCCCGAGACTGGCCAGCGATGCGTTCGTCGTCTGCCACGCGAGCAGTCGCTGGCTGTCGACGAAACCGTGCGTGATTGCCTCCGCGGCGTCGAAGTCACCGATGAGCTTGTAGACCACCACCTGAGCGTTTGACGTGTACACGCTGGTGCCGCCGACCCGGTCGGCGATCACCACAAACGCGTCGGGGACGTTGGGGTCGGGCACCTGGGTCCAGCGAGCGGGCATCGGCACCGTGATGTCAAGCGCCTTGAAATTCAGGGGGCGCTGCGCCTCGAGCTTGACGCCCTTGCCTTCCAGGTACTCACGCAGGGTGCCGGTGGCGGCGGGCGTGACCGCGGGCGGCAACGGCGCCGCCGCGGCGGGCGTCGCCGCGCTGGCAGGCAGGCCGGCTGGAATCGGTGCTGCGACCGGTGCCGGTGCCTGCGCAGGTAGGGGTGCCTGAAGGGGGACCTGCAGTGGGGCCTGCGCCGGCGCCGGGGCGAACCGGTTGACGCCTCCCGGAAACACCGTGGAGTTTTGCCCGGGCTGGATTGCCGGCTGCATGGGCACCGGGCCAGGGACAACCGGCTGGGGGACCAGGGGCTCGGCCGATGCGGTTCCTCCGGCAAGCATCACGACTCCGACGGCGCCTGCGGCCACGCCACTTGCGACTGTTCGCCAGGTGCGCGCGATATGAATCATCTCGGTCGATCCCTCCGGAATAGCTCGGGCGCTGATGAACGTGTTGAGGCCCACCATCGAGGCTGAATGTAACCACTGCTCAGGGGCGCGACTATGGATGAAACAGACCTGGGATGAACCTCTGATCGGTGTGCAACGGAACCGAGACCATCCTGTGGCCAGCGGGTCGGGCGCCCTGGGCGAAGGCCGGGCACTTATACCCTGTTGAACGTGACCGAATCGCCGACCGCCAAGGACGCGGACTCCGACGCGCCGCGACACCGCTACACCGCCGAACTCGCAGCCGACGTGGAACGAACTTGGCAGGAAAATTGGGCCCGGCTGGGGACGTTCAATGTGCCCAACCCCGTCGGTTCGCTGGCCCCGGCGGACGGCACCCCAGTGCCTGACGACAAGCTCTTCGTCCAGGACATGTTCCCCTACCCGTCGGGGGAGGGGTTGCACGTAGGCCATCCCCTCGGCTACATCGCTACCGACGTTTACGCCCGGTTCTACCGGATGAACGGACGCAACGTTCTGCACGCGTTGGGGTTCGACGCCTTCGGGCTGCCCGCCGAGCAATACGCCGTCCAGACCGGCACCCACCCGCGCACCAGGACCGAGGCCAACGTCGTCAACTTCCGGCGCCAGTTGGGCCGGCTCGGGCTCGGTCACGACAGCCGACGCAGTTTCTCCACCACCGACGTCGAGTTCTATAAGTGGACGCAGTGGATGTTTCTGCAGATCTACAACGCCTGGTTCGACACCGCCGCCAACAAGGCTCGTCCGATATCCGAGCTGATCACCGAATTCGATTCCGGTGCAAGGAGCCTCGAGGACGGTAGGCAGTGGGCAGAGCTCTCGGTGGGGGAGCGGTCCGATGTGATCGACGCTCACCGGCTGGTCTACCGCGCCGACTCGTTGGTGAACTGGTGTCCGGGGTTGGGCACGGTGCTGGCCAACGAAGAGGTCACCGCCGACGGCCTTAGCGACCGCGGCAACTTCCCGGTGTTCCGTAAGCGGTTGCGCCAATGGATGATGCGGATCACCGCCTATTCCGACCGGCTGCTCGACGACTTGGATGCGCTGGACTGGCCCGAAAAGGTCAAGGCGATGCAGCGCAATTGGATCGGGCGTTCGACCGGTGCCACGGCGTTGTTCTCCGCTACCAAGGCCGACAACTCCGGAGCCGGTTTGAGGACCGACATCGAGGTATTCACCACCCGGCCGGACACTCTTTTCGGCGCCACATATCTCGTGCTGGCTCCCGAGCACGACCTGGTCGACGAGCTGGTCGCCGCCGCGTGGCCGGACGGGGTCGACCGTACCTGGACGTACGGCGGCGCGACACCTGCGGAGGCCGTGGCTGTGTATCGGCGCGCGATCGCGGCCAAGTCAGACCTCGAGCGACAGGAGAGCAGGGAGAAGACCGGCGTCTTCTTCGGTAGCTATGCCACCAACCCGGCCAACGGTGAGCCGGTACCGGTCTTCATCGCCGACTATGTGCTGGCCGATTATGGCACCGGGGCGATCATGGCCGTGCCTGGCCATGATCAACGGGACTGGGATTTCGCCCGCCAATTCGGTCTGCCGGTCATCGAAGTCATTGCCGGCGGCGATATTTCGGAGTCCGCATACGCCGGTGATGGCGTCCTGGTGAACTCCGGATATCTCGACGGAATGGAAGTCGCGGAGGCGAAACAAGCCATCACCGCCCGGTTGGAGTCCGAGGGTCGGGGTCGGGCCCGTATCCAATTCAAGTTGAGGGACTGGCTTTTCGCGCGGCAGCGCTACTGGGGCGAACCCTTCCCGATCGTCTACGACTCCGATGAACGGGCGCACGCGATCGACGAGGCCGCGTTGCCCGTCGAACTGCCCGATGTGGCGGACTATTCGCCGGTGTTGTTCGACCCCGACGACGCTGACAGCGAGCCGTCGCCGCCGCTGGCCAAAGCGACCGAATGGGTGCATGTCGAGCTCGACCTCGGTGATGGCATGCAGCCCTACACCCGCGACACCAATGTGATGCCGCAGTGGGCGGCCAGTTCCTGGTACGAGTTGCGTTATACCGATCCGCACAATTCGGAACGGTTCTGCGCCAAGGAAAATGAGGCCTACTGGATGGGCCCGCGGCCGGCCGAGCATGGTCCGGACGATCCCGGCGGCGTCGACCTGTATGTCGGCGGCGCCGAGCACGCGGTGCTGCACCTGCTGTATTGCCGGTTCTGGCACAAGGTCCTCTACGACCTCGGCCACGTCAGCTCCCGCGAGCCCTACCGCAGGCTGGTCAACCAGGGCTACATTCAGGCGTTCGCGTACACCGACAAGCGCGGGTCCTACGTACCCGCCGAGGAGGTGGTCGAGCGGGACGGCGAGTTCTTCCTCCCGGGCCCTGACGGCGAGATCGAAGTCTTCCAAGAATTCGGCAAAATCGGTAAGAGTCTGAAGAATTCGATTTCGCCCGACGAGATCTGCGACGACTATGGCGCCGACACGTTGCGGGTTTACGAGATGTCGATGGGTCCGCTGGAAGCGTCCCGCCCGTGGGCCACCAAGGATGTCGTTGGCGCGCACCGTTTTCTGCAGCGGGTGTGGCGTCTGGTGATCGACGAGGAAACCGGTGACCTCCGCGTAATCGACCGCGACCTGGCCACCGAGACACTACGAGCGCTACACCGCACCATCGCCGGAGTGTCCGAAGACTATGTGGCACTGCGGAATAACACCGCAGCCGCCAAACTGATCGAGTACACGAACTTCCTCACCAAGCAGTACCGGGACGGCGCCCCCCGGGGAGCGGTCGAGCCGCTGGTATTGATGCTGGCGCCGCTGGCCCCGCACGTCGCCGAGGAGTTGTGGTCGCGGCTGGGCCACACCGCCTCGTTGGCGCACGGTCCCTTCCCGGTGAGCGACTCGGCATACCTGGTTGACGACACCGTCGAGTACCCGGTGCAGGTGAACGGCAAGGTGCGGGGCAGGGTCGTAGTGGCCGCCGACGCGGATAAGGACACGGTGCAGGCCGCGGCGTTGGCCGACGAAAAGGTGCAGGCCTTCCTCGCGGGGGCGGCTCCGCGCAAGATCATCGTGGTGCCCGGCAGGATGGTCAACCTAGTCGTCTGAGCTAACGCTGCCGAATCACCACTTCGTGGACGTGACCGTCCGGAGGTGTCGCCACAACCTGCGCAACCACTTCGGCGACGGTTTCGGGCCGCAGAAACTTCGCCGGGTCATACTCGCCGCCTTCATATGCCACGAGTTCGCGCTGCATCTCCGTGTCAACCCGGCCGGGGTGAACCGACGTCACCAGCAATGCGGGTTCGTCCTGGCGCAGGGAATCGGCGAAGGCGCGTAGTGCGAACTTGCTGGCCGAGTAGGAGGCCATGCCCGGCGACACAGTGCGTCCCGATCCGGAGTTGATGAAGACCACCCGGCCGCCGGCCTGGCGTAGTGCCGGCAACAGCGTCAAGGTGAGGGCAACCGCTCCAAAGACGTTGACGGCGAAGGTGGCGCGCCACTCGTCGACGTGTGATTCGTCGACATGGCCGGGAACGGACACCCCGGCGTTGTGCACCAGCACGTCCAGTTCGTCGATGACTTCGCAACTGGATTCGATCGAGTCGGTGTCGGTCAGGTCCAACGGAAACGTAGTGGCGCCGAGTCGCTCCGCGACACCGTCGAGCCGGGTCGAGGGCCGACCGGCCAACAGCAAGGTGTGCGTCGGTGCTAACGCAGTGGCGATGGTAGCGCCGATACCGCCGCTGGCGCCGGTGATGAGTGCGGTGGGCATGACTCAATAATTACCAAATCTATTGGAAATCAAACACTTTCACACTCAGTGTCGGACACCGACAGCCCCGGCGGGATTGCCGGCCGGTTCGCCGCTGGCGAGGCGGCCAAGTGGCGCCAGGGCTTGCGTCAGGGTCTGCAGGTCAGATTCGGGAAGTTGGCTGAGCATCGCCGCCAGTGCGGCGTGGCGGTTGGCCAGCGACTCGCCGTGTACCGAACGGCCCTGCGGCGTGATGTCGACCAGCACTGCCCGCAGATCCGAGGGGTCGCGCGAGCGCTTTACCAGCCCAATCTTCTCCAGTCGGCGGATTGCCACGGTGGTGGTGGGGGTCCGTACCCGTTCGTGTGCGGCCAGGTCCGTCATCCTGATGGGCCCTCGATCCAACAAAGTGACCAGAATCGACAGCTGGGCCAGCGTTAATTCACCGGCTACTACGTTATTTGGGTCGCCCTTGCGCAGAATCGCAAACAGCTTGGAAAGGGATCGGTGCAACCCCTCTGCCAGCTCCGTCACCTCCGGGGCTGTAGGTTCGCTGTCCGCCATAAATCGGCAGTCTAGCCCGACATGCCCGTAGGTGAAGCCCCTACGTCGGGTGGGCGTGCCTGCCTTTGAAAATCTCTGAAAAAGCCGGGTCAAAGCACCTGAGAGAGGAACCGTTGCAGCCGCTCGGTCTCGGCCGCCTCGAATATCTGCTCTGGGGTCCCGAACTCCACGACTTTGCCGAGGTCCATGAACACCACGGCATCCGAGGCCGAGCGCGCGAAACCCATTTCGTGGGTGAGCTTGGCCCGACCGCGCCGGAGTCGGCCGTCGACGTAGTTCACCAGATGCGTCAACGGGACGGTCAGCATCAGGTAGAAGATGCCCGCGGCCACCAGCGGCGACAAGTTCCCGGTCTGCGCATTGAGATCGCGACCGACCTGAAACAGCTCCCGCTGGTTGGCGATCAAACCAAGGAAGTACACCAGCGCAGATCGCGGTGGTGTCGGTGTCCTCCTCGTCGGACCCTCCGGTTCCACGCGCGGACATCAGGTCCGCAGGTAGCACGGTGGCGCTTTCGACCCCGGGCGGCGCACATTGGTTGCGGTCCGCCGACGCCGGTGCAGCACCGGCCAGGCCGCCAACGATCAGGACCGTCGCGACTATCCCGAAGATTCTTGCGCCATGATTTGCGGGCGAGCCGACGCGAAAGTTCATCCTCGCCACCGTATCTACCCACCGGCAGCGGTAACCCCGTCAGAACACGATTGGTGACTGCTCGCGGGCTAGCAGGGGAGCCGGAAGCGGCTCGGGGCTCGTCTCGTCGCGGTCCTGGCGCGGGGGGAACACGCCGCGCCTGCACAGTTCGGCCACCATCGTCTTGGCCATCAGCTGGGAGCGGCCGATACATGCTTCCCGAGCGGCTTCGGGGTCCCGTCGGTGCATCGCGGCGTTCTCGTCCTCGTAGAAGGGCAGCATGTCGTCGCGGCTGTGCTGGTAGGTCATGAAAAATACGCGGGGAATGAGGTTCTCTGACGCGCGAATCGTGGCATGCAGGCGCGGCCCCGCGTACTCGGCATTGACCACGCGCCGGTACTCCCAGGCGATCTCGGCGAAGTTCCGTGGCTCCTTGGCAGCTCGCAGCGACCGCAACAACGCGTCGAGTTCGCCCACGATGCGCGGCGTGGGGTTGGCCGCCGCCCGTGCGGAGGCGATGCCGTTGAGCAGGCCGTCGAGTTCGTGGTGTTCCAGGACAGTGGATTCGTCGAACCGCTCGACGAATGCGCCGCGGTGGTACGGCGTCGACACGATTCCGTCGTGCTCCAGCTGGACCAGTGCCTCTTGGATGGGAACCCGGCTGATCCCCAGACCCTGCGCGATCTAGTTTCGGTCGACGCGATCGCCGCTGCGCAGCTTGCCGGTCAGCACCAGGTTGAGCACGTGCGTGACAACCTGGTCCTTTTCTTTCATCCCATATTTTTTCGGCATCAGTGCTTGCAGTCTCTCTCAGCCACCCACCCGGCCACTAGCGCGGCAAGCTTCTCACGGCTGCGCGGCTGCGTTGAGATTTTTCGCAGATGAAGTGGACGTTAACGTGAACTGTCCCGCCATTTGCAGAGCGCTTCGGCGTCAGCCAGATCGTAATCGGGGCCGTTGCAGCCGACGGTCAGCAGTGTGACCCCCAGTCCGGTCAGGGCTTCGGCGTTGCCGATCAGTTCGGCCCCGGCGCCGGCCGACGCTGAACGTTCGATGGTGGCCGGGTCTCGGCCGACGGCTTCGCAGTGCTTGGCCAGTACGTCCGACTTCGCCGGAAGCTCATCGGCGGAGCTGAAGCTGTGCCACACGTCGGCGTGCTCGGCGACCAGGCGTAGGGTCTTGCGTTCGCCGCCCCCGCCGATCAGCACCGGGATGTCGCGCGTCGGCGCCGGATTGAGTTTGGCCAGCCGCGACTTGATGCGGGGGAGCGCACCGGCCAGGTCGTCGAGTCGCCCGCCTGCAGTACCGAACCCGTAGCCGTACTCGTCATAGTCCTTTTGCTTCCAGCCCGAGCCGATGCCCAGAATGAGCCGCCCGTCGGAGATGTGGTCCACGGTGCGGGCCATGTCGGCCAGCAGTTCGGGATTGCGGTAGGAATTGCACGTCACCAATGCGCCGATCTGGATGCGGGAGGTCTGTTCGGCCCAGGCAGCGAGCATCGTCCAACATTCGAAATGTGCGCCGTCAGGATCGCCGTAGAGCGGGAAGAAGTGGTCCCAGTTGAAGGCGACGTCCACACCAATGTCTTCGCACCGACGGACGGCGTCGCGGATGTCGCGGTATTGCGTGGCATGCTGAGGTTGCAGCTGCACACCGATGCGGATGGGCAGATCAGGATGCGCGGGAGAGGTCATGAGACCACCGTAGCCGCGGCGCAGTCAGCAAAGGGTCAGCGTGAGTCGAGTATCCCGCGAAGAAGCTCGATCAGTGCCAGCGGTTGGTCACTTTGCACGGAGTGACCGGAATTCTCGACAATGTGCGCTTTGCGGAAATGCGTTGCCCGCCTGGTGAGTTCGGCTACGTCGGCGTCGTTGACGAAGCCCGACGTGCCACCGCGTATCAGGGTGATCGGGACGGATATGGCGTCGACGTCGTCCCAGAGGCTGGCAAATTCCGGGAACTTACGAATGGCGTCGTAGCGCCAGGCCCAGCTGCCGTTGTCGAGCCGGTGCGAGTTGTGGAACACGCCGCGGCGCAGGGCCTTGACCTCGCGATGCGGCGCCGCGGCGACGGTCAGGTCCAGCATGGCTTGGAAGCTGGGGAATTCCCGCTCGCCCTGCATGAGCGCCACGGTGCCGCGCTGCTCGTTGGTCATTTCGGCGTGTCGCTGCAGCGCCGAGGGAGTGACGTCGATGAGCACCAGTTCCCGCAACACCTCGGGTGCCGCAGCGGCCAGCCGAATCGCGGTCAGACCGCCCAGCGACATCCCGACGACGAATTCGGCGGTCGGTGCATGCTCACGCAGCACCGGGGTAAGGGCGTCGGCGTTGTGCTGCGGCGAATAGTCGCCGTCCTCACGCCAGGCGGAATGGCCATGCCCGGGAAGGTCTACCGCTATTGCCGGCACGCCCAACCCGACGATCACGGTGTCCCAGGTATGCGCATTCTGCCCGCCACCGTGCAGGAAGATCACGCGTGGCGCCGCGGTACCCCAGCGCAGTGCGCTGATTCTGCGTTCGCCGAGGCCGGCTTCGACCCGTTCTACCTCAGGTAGGGGACCGGTAACGCCGGCCTGCTCGGCGTTCTCAGCCAGCAGGGCGAACTCGGACAGTCCGGTCAGTTCCTCATCGGAGATCTCGGTCACGCCTCCGACACTACGAACTTCGGTCAGGCGCTTTTTATTCGGGATCGATGATGAACTCTTCGAGCTGGGTGCGCGCGACGTCGTCGGGCAGCTGCTCGGGCGGGCTCTTCATCAGGTAGGCGGACGCCGCGATCACTGGTCCACCGATGCCACGGTCCTTCGCGATCTTGGCCGCCCGCACCGCGTCGATGATGACGCCCGCCGAGTTCGGCGAGTCCCACACCTCGAGCTTGTACTCCAGGTTCAACGGCACGTCGCCGAAGGCGCGACCTTCCAGCCGCACGTAGGCCCACTTGCGGTCATCGAGCCAGCCGACGTGGTCGGACGGCCCAATGTGGACGTCCTTGGTGTTGAACTCGCGCTGCAGGTTGGACGTCACGGCCTGGGTCTTGGAGATCTTCTTGGACTCCAGCCGCTCCCGCTCGAGCATGTTGAGGAAGTCCATGTTGCCGCCGACGTTGAGCTGCATGGTGCGGTCCAACTGCACGCCGCGGTCTTCGAACAGCTTGGCCATCACGCGGTGGGTGATGGTCGCGCCGACCTGGCTCTTGATGTCGTCACCGATGATCGGCACGCCCGCGTCCTTGAACTTCTTGGCCCATACCGGGTCGGAGGCGATGAACACCGGCAGCGCGTTGACGAACGCCACCTTGGCGTCGATGGCGCACTGGGCGTAGAACTTGTCGGCCTCTTCGGAACCCACCGGCAGGTAGGAGATCAGCACGTCGACCTTGGCGTCCTTGAGCGCGTGCACCACGTCGACCGGCTCAGCATCGGAAAGGTCGATGGTGTCGGCGTAGTACTTGCCGATGCCGTCAAGGGTGGGGCCGCGCTGCACCACCACGTTGGTGGGCGCCACGTCGGCGATCTTGATCGTGTTGTTCTCCGAGGCGAAGATCGCGTCGGACAGGTCGAAGCCGACCTTCTTGGCGTCCACGTCGAACGCCGCCACGAACTTGACGTCCCGGACGTGGTACTGGCCGAACTTCACGTGCATGAGGCCGGGCACAGTCGCTGTGGCGTCAGCGTTGTGGTAGTACTCCACGCCTTGGACCAGCGAGGACGCGCAGTTGCCGACGCCCACGATGGCGACTCGTACCTCTGCCAGCGCCTCCTGCGCCTGTAAAGGCTTGTGCTCACTCATTGCGGCGGTCTCCTAACCTCAACTTCTTCGATGTCTTGGGTGTTCGTTTCGTGCGGGGTTCGTGCAACGGTTTCGTGCAAAGGGTTGGTGCGGGTGTTCACGCCTGTTCGGCGACGTTTGGCGCTGCCCGTTCGGCCGCGATCAGCTCGTTGAGCCACTTGACCTCGCGCTCGCTGGACTCGAGCCCGAGCTGATGCATTTGCCGGGTATAGCGGTC